>JBBRQX010000019.1:0-13664 GCA_038225745.1 Pseudanabaenales cyanobacterium
AAAAAAAGTAGCGCAAAGCGCTACTTTTTTTGTTATTGGTGGAGAATTGCGGTAACTGATGCGAGCAAATCAGGAAAGATTTGATTTGGTTTGTACTTTTCTAGTTGTGCTTGATTGCGAATACCACTGAGAACAGCGATCACTGGCACATGATAAGCTTGAGCCGCAATAATGTCGGCTTCGGTGTCGCCGATCATCCATTGTTGTTCGACTGATGGCAAAGCTGCTTGGGCGCGTTGCATTAATTTTGGCTTGTCTTGCGTATCGACAGTTTTCACATAGTCATCATTGAGGCAAAAAATGCGATCGCCTTGAAAAAATCTTTTCAGGTCGTAGCGATCAAGTACGGGTTCAAGTTCGCGGCGGCGGCGCATGGTCATCACCACGAGATCGATTCCTGCGGATTGTGCTTTTTCTAATGCGGGGATGGCACTTTCGATTAGGCGATCGCATTCAAAGTAGGGATTGGTATGGACAGTGGCGCGGCGTAAGTGGGCAAAAGCGATCGCCTGTCGATCATGCATAAATCCTGAGAGCTTGGCGATTTCTTTTTCAGGGACTTGCGATCGCTTTAATTCCCAAAATTCAGACTTTGGTAAAGTAACAATAGCCTGTTCAGGCTGGCGAATTTTTTCTAAACAATATAAATAAACTTGGTAATAGCGCTCTGATACGTCCATGATTGGGCCATCAAAGTCGGTAAATATGCGTTTTTTCATAGACCTAGGGAGAGGCGAGGGGCTTACAGCCTATTGAGGGTTTAAGTAACCCAGATAATTTTTTGAAAGTGCCGCTTCGCGGCATTTTCAAAAAATTATCTGGATTCTGTGGCAGCGCAAGGCGCTGTAATGGCTAGATCGGGCTCAGAAGTCCAAACCCCATAGTGGTTCAAAATCTTATTGATTAAAGTTTGAGATTGCTCAGAAATTGAATGGGGATAAGCCAACCACATCCCACCAATTTGACTACCTAAATAACTAAATTCAGTGCTTTCTTGCCAAAATAATTCCGCATTAACATCCTCAACTTGCTCAAGATGTGATGCTAATTCTCGATACATAGCTAGGGCAATGTCAGGGTTATAAGTAACCTTGCTACGATTAACAGCTAACTCCCCATTAAGCACTTTCTAATTCCTGCCCCAACTCTTTTGCAACCAAAACCTCACTAATTGGTTGATTGCCAAGGACACAACAATTAACTTCATCAATACAGACTTTTCCCCACTGCAAAGCCCAGCGCACTAATGAAACTCGATTGTCAGTCTTGGTTTTGGTCAAAATGTTACTAATATGATTATCGACAGTACGTTTACTGATCGCTAGTTTGATCGCGATATCTTGGTTTATTAAGCCCGCAGCTACCAATTCAATCACTTGCAGCTCTCGTTCAGATAAGACAACTGATGAGTTCGTAATTACAGTTTGATTAGATTCGACAGGTTTGGTCATGATAACGAAGGTAATTTGCGCCAATATTTCAGAGATTTACTTATTCTGGCGATTATCTACTGAGTATAAATTCTTACTTGAGATTGTGTCAATTAATTAAGTTTTTTCAAAGCTTTGACTCAATTATGCTGAGCGCAAGATCCAAAAAAATCAGTATTTTGTACTCAAGCTAATAAGGATTCGATCCATTTTGGTGGATTGGGGATCGGGTTGCCAAGACGATTGAGGACGATCCAAGCCACGGTATGTACTAGTAATTGATAGCCAAAGTTACTAAAAATAATCGCGCCGATCGCAAAAAGTTGAATGGTCGCAAAATCTGGTTGTTCGAGTGAACCGAAAAGTTGCATTCCCCAATTAAGAAACCCTGTAATCTGGACAATGGAATAGTTCCAGACATTTTCGCCGAGTAGTAACGACAGAAATGCAAACTGAAAAAATGAGCCGAATGAGCCGATGATCGTGGCAATACTGAGTGAGCCTGACCAAGGGAAATCTCGTTTCCAGAGATAGCCCAAGGTGACCCCGACAAGACCATTGGGGATCATATATTGAATGCTGCGGGTTGGCCCCATTAGGATCGCTAGTAATAGAGCAGTCACAATCATTGCCATCCAAGCGGCGCGACCATTCCAACGTAAATAGGCTAGGGCTGTCGGCAATGGGAACAGCATTCGTAGTAATGGGCCAAGGGGAAAGTAAAAGTTGATTAGAAATAGCATGGCGGTGGTACTTGCCAGAAATGCAGTTTCCACCATTTCGCGGGGATCGGTATGCGGTAATTTGGTCATTTTAGAGATTTTCAGTGGGTAATTCTTTGGGCATGGTGTCAGGAAAACGACGACGCAGACCGTACAGCCAAACTAAACCGAAGATTCCTGCGCTAATTAATCCTAAGCTGATCATCTGCGCGGTGCGAAGTTGTCCCACCATCAAACTATCGGTGCGTAAGCCTTCTATCCAAAATCTACCGATGCTATAGGCGATCGCGTAGATCATCGTAATCGTGCCAGTCCTTAGTTTGGGGAATTGCAAAAATGCAAACATCAAAATTGCAAATACGCCCAAATTCCAGACTGATTCATATAAAAATGTCGGATGAAAATAAGCTTCATTCACAAATTCGGGTGGGCGGCGATTAGTGGGGATCAATAATTTCCAAGGTAAATCAGTGGGGCTGCCAAAAGCTTCAGAATTGAAAAAATTGCCCCAACGCCCGATCGCTTGTCCGAGGATTACGGCTGGCATAAAAATATCCGACATTAACCATGTCGAGATTTTTTGGCGCTTACAAAATATAGTTGCGGCGATCGCGCCACCAATAATTGCACCATGAATAGCGATGCCACCTTCCCAGATCGCAAATACTTTGTACCAAGGTTGAGTTTGAAAGCGTTGCCATTCAAACAAGACGTAGTAAAAACGGGCGAAGGGAATCGCACCAACTACCAACCAAATCGCCAAATCACCCACCAGTTCAGGATCGACATCTCGCTTTTCAGCTAGTTTTTGGGCTAAGACTGTCCCGAAAATAATTGCCGAGGCAATCAGCAAACCATACCAACGGATTGAGAGTGGTCCAAGCTCAAAGGCGATCGGACCTGGGGATGTAAATTCAAAAGCAAGTGGCAACAGATTAAACACTTTTTTAGTTTTCTACTTTTTTGTTAAACGTTACAGCGTCTTGCGCTGTCATAGAATCTAGGTAATTTTTTAAAAGTGCCGCCTCGCGGCACTTTTAAAAAATTATCTATACTACTCAAAAGATCTCTTCGCGACTCCTTAAACCTTATTGATAACGAATCCCTGCTTGCTTCAGGCGATCAAGCACCTCGCCAAGGCGATCGCAATCAGCGATCAAACTAATTCTCACATAGCCTTCCCCCCCCTTGCCAAAAGCACTGCCAGGCGTGAAAACTACACCCGTACTTTCTAATACCTTCATCGCAAAATCTGCCGAAGTCATCCCCGCAGGTACAGGAATCCATAGATACATCGTGGCATAGGTTTTGGGAATATCCCAACCCAGTTCGGCTAGTCCAGCAATCAAGAAGTCACGGCGCTCTTTGTAGCGATCGCATACTTCTTCGACATATTTATCAGGCAGCTGTAAGGCTGTCTCAGCCGCAACTTGGATCGCGGAGAAAATTCCGTAATCGAGATTAGTTTTGAGAGTGCGTAATCCTTGAATCACATGGCGATTGCCAACGACAAAGCCGACGCGCCAACCTGCCATATTGTAGGTTTTGGAGAGGGTATGAAATTCTACGCCAACATCTTTGCCGCCTTCGATTTCGAGCAAACTGGTGGGCTGATAGCCATCAAAAGCAAGTTCGGCATAGCAAAGATCATGTACAAGTAAAATTTCATATTTTTTGGCAAAGGCGACCACTTCTTCAAAAAACTCGCGTGGGGCGATCGCGCCTGTGGGATTGGCAGGATAGTTGAAATACATCAACTTGGCGCGTTGAGCGACTTCTTCGGGAATTGTTGATAAATCAATTAACCAATTATTTTCAGCCGTGAGGATCATTTCGTAGATCTCACCGCCAGCGAGTAAGGGCCCCCGAAAATGGGCGGGATAGGCAGGACTGGGGACAAGCACGATGTCACCTGGGTCAATATAGGCGATCGCTAAATGTCCTAAACCTTCCTTGGAGCCAATTAAGGGTAAAGCCTCGCCCTCAGGATCGAGTTGCACATTGTAGCGGCGCTTGTACCAATCAGTGATCGCTCGTCGAAAACTGGCTGTGCCTTCAAAGGGTGGATAGCCATGATTTTGGGGGTTTCGTAAAGCGGCGATCGCGGCTTCGACTACAGGTTCAGGCGTGGGGCCATCGGGATTACCCATGCCAAGATCGATCAAATCTAGCCCTTGCTCTTTCGCTCGTAACTTCAACTCGTCCAAGCGGGCAAAAACATATTGAGGGAGTTTTTCTAGTCGCTGAGCGGGTTGGAGCCAAGTCTTCATTTGTGTTGTCAGAGCGTATAGGGTTTATAGATCATCAAAAATTGTACCCTGTGAGTAAAATTCTTGAGTAAATGCTGTTGAGTTTTGATCTTAATAGAAATTGTCTCGCGATCGCACTTGTCATTAGCACTTGTGATTAGCAATTCTATGCGATCGCGATCGTTAATTTCCATATAGCTTAAGTAGCTACTCCCTTCCTACCCAATAAGTAGAGTTGCGGCGCAAAGCGCCGTAACTCTACTTATTGGGTCTTTAAGTAAGAGAAACCTTAAAAGCCAAAAAGCTGTGGCGCACGCTGCGCGTGTGCCACAGCTTTTTAGGTTTTTATACTGTACTAAGCACCCAACGAAAGGCATAGCGCCATTTAAGCGAAAAGTTAGTCAATCCTGCGGATTTGGCGATACTTTCTAATTCAAGGAATTTAAAACCGCGCAAAACTGAAAGTGGTCCATCATTGCGAACCATTGGGGCAGCAGGTAAAAGCCTTGTGAGGGCATAGATTCCGTAATAAGCAAGGGGATGACGATGCAGATCATTGATCAGGATTCCATGTTTAGATACACGCTGCATCGATCGCACAATTTGCGCGGCGTTTTCATGGGCAAAGTGGTGCAAAAACATGGCGGCGATCGCTATATCAAACTCCTGATCGGCATAGGGAAGCGCTAGAGCATCAGCAACTTCTACTTTGATTTTTGCTTGTAGATCAGGTGATAATCGCTTTTTTAAAGTTTCACGCGCATAATCGACGGTGACAGGATTGGCATCGATCGCCACAATTTCCACGTTGATCGCAGGAGATTGGGCTGCCGCCCAACGCACGATATACTCAGGAAAATCGCCAATGCCTGTTCCTAAATCGAGAATGCGCGTTTTTTGATTGGACTTTGCTCGCGATCGCAGAAAAGGTGCTAGCACTTCCATAGTCGTTGTATATCCACCGAGTAATTGATTAATCGGGCGCAGTTGTTCTAGAGCATCGGTGAGGCGCTCATCCTGAATTGAGAAATCATCCATCAATTCATCTTGATCAGTGCGAATTTGAAATGAAGGCATATATTTCTTTAATAATTTATCTGGATTATTTAAGTAAGCACAATAAAAAAACTTAAAACCCAAAAAGCTGCGGCGCACGCTGTGCGTGCGCCACAGCTTTTTGGGTTTTGTTTTCTATTGCACAATATTAGATTTTTTGAAATAAACAACTATCTATCGATAGTCCAGGGCCAAAGCCCAGCGCGATCCCATTTTCAAAGGGAACGCCCAATCCTGCTTGATGCTTGGCTAATATCTCTTTAAGGATAAATAGAACTGTTGGTGAACTCATATTGCCATAACGCCGCAAAATGTCATAGGAATCAGCCACCATGCGATCGCTTAATTCAAAACCTGATTGAACTTTTTCAATAATTTTTCTTCCCCCTGGGTGAATCGCCCAAAAATCGAGATCATTCTGAGTGAGATGATGTTTGTCTAAGAAAGTTTGTAAATAATTGGGCAAATAACTTGCTACTGTATCAGGCACTTTCGGTGATAAATTCATCAGAAAACCAGTGTCACCGATTGTCCAATTCATTAGCTCTTGAGTATCTTCAATCAAAAGACTACATCCATCGGTATAAGCAAGTTTTCCTTCTGCTTCAGAAAATGGATGAGAAGTAAGAATTGCGGCAGCAGATCCATCTGAAAAAATAGCATTGATAATTGTATTTTCTAGGGTATCAGCGATTTGGAAATGCAATGAACATAACTCAACACAAACTAATAAAACTTTGGCTTGCCGATCGCTTTGACAAATAGCATGAGCCGATTGAAGTCCATTAAAAGCGGCATTACAACCCATAAATCCAATCATCGTGCGGGCGATCGCTGTCGAACGCCCCAAATGTGCGATCAACTGGAGATCTACGCCTGGAGCCGAAAATCCTGTACAACTGACGACAATTAAATGGGTAATATCTTGGGCGGTAAGAGATGCTTCGGTGATCGCTTGTTGCGCTGCTTGCAAAGCTAGTTTAGGGGCATAGGTTGCATATACTTGATTTCGCCTAAACGTGCTTGGTGTTGGCGTGAGTTCCCAATTAGGCGGATATAGTTCAAAATTTTGGAGGTCGCCGCCATAGTCGGGAATACAGCTATAGCGATAATCGATGCCTGAGTTTGCATAAATTGAGGGGATTCTTTTTCTAATGGAAGTTGATAGACTTTCAGTCTTTAACATAAAGTCTGCTGCTTCAGACTGAGTGAGTTTGTAGGGTGGATTAGCTGTAGCGATCGCTTCTAAAACTGTATACATCAGGTTAAACTACCTACGTTAGAGTTATACTAGACAGATAAGCATAATAAACCTTAAAATCCAAGAAGCTGTGGCACACGCGCAGCGTGTGCCACAGCTTCTTGGATTTTGGGTTTTATTATACTTATATTACTTGTATGATACTGCCTAAATTTTTACCTGAATGTTTGGATAAAGTTTGAAAAAGCGTTTAGATGTCTTATTAGTTGACTTAGAGCTTGCCCCATCGCGGGAGCAAGCGCAAAAATTTATTCGCGCAGGTTGGGTGCAGGTCAACCAGTATGTGATTGATAAGGTTGGCACTACAGTCAAAGAAGATGCAGTGATTTTGGTAAAGCAACAATCGCCTTTTGTGTCGCGTGGTGGCGAAAAGTTGGCAGGAGCCTTGGCTAAGTTTGGGATGGACTTAAGCGATCGCACTTGTTTTGATGGTGGCATCTCTACAGGTGGCTTTACTGACTGTATGCTCAAGCAGGGCGCGGCAAAGGTTTACGGTGTTGATGTGGGCTATGGGCAGGTAGCTTGGTCAATTCGCAGCGACGAGCGGGTGGTTTTGCGCGAACGTACTAACCTAAGACATATCACGCCCGAAGATTTGTATACGCCCGAAGATATTGTTCCTGACTTTGCGGTGTTGGATTTATCGTTTATTTCCTTGACAAAGATCTTACATTCGCTCTGGAATTTATTGCGATCGCCGCGTGAGACTTTACTGTTAGTGAAGCCACAATTTGAAGCTGGTAAGGGGCAAGTGGGCCGAAACGGGATTGTGCGCGAACCAAAAGTTAGGGCGGAGGCGATCGCCCAAGTTTTAGCATCTGCTCAAGCCTTGGGTTGGCAGTTTCAAGGCTTAACGCCTTCACCAATTCAAGGAAGGACTGGTAATTATGAGTATTGGTTATGGCTTAGCGAAAAACCTTCAGCAATAATTGCGCCTAGTTTTGAGGAGATTCTCGCGATCGCAACTCCTGAATAGATCTGTGGCTAACGCTGCGCGTGAGCCACAGCTTTTTTAAAAAACAAAGTGCTGCTTAATCACATCAAATTTAGTGCATTCCCAATAATCGACATGGGAAATAATTAACTCGCGATCGCCAAAATTTTTAAGCTCTAAGTCACTCCAACCTGAAACACTAATACGCGGTTTCCAAGGCAACGGGGCATCCCAACTCATTGTCCAGCGAGTTTTAATTAGACTTTCTGCACGCGAAATTTCGTGAAGATCTAACCTGAGATTTTTAAACCAAAAGGTAATGAAGCCGATCATTTTTTGATATTGCTTGATTCCCCGAAAATTATAAACAGGATCTTTAAAATAAACATCTTCGCTATAGATGCTATAGGTTTGCGCCTCAGGAAATTTTGCATAATCAGCTTGAACTATTTCGAGCATATTCGTCATGACAGAGCTTCTCTCAACATCGCTAATTTTTCAGACAAGATCCGATAATAAATCCAAGTCCCACGCCGTTCTTTGGTTAGTAATCCCGCTTCATACAAAACCTTGAGATGGTGACTGACCGTTGGTTGCGCTAGTCCTAATGTTTCCACTAATTCACAGGCGCACACCTCCTGACTGGGTTGAACCGCAATCAGATTCAAGATTTGTAATCGTGCAGGTTCTCCCAATACCCGAAATATCGCCGCTAAATAGTTGGCATCATCAGATGTCAAGCGACCTTCTAGTAAGGGCGGACAGCAAGTAATAGATTGATTGATCTTCATAAATCTTATATTGACATTTATCGAAGCTAAAAAGCTATAGCTTTTTAGGCTTTATTTCACTGTATATTCATCAAGAATTTCTTTTCCTCGCCGAGCCAGCGTCTCTGAGCCTTCTAGCATTAGCAAATATTGTCCACGATCTAAGCAAGTACGACAGGAAATTGAGAGGCTACTTTTAAAAAACCAGCCGTACAAAGTACCGATCGCGCCACCAATAAAGATGCCGATTAGTCCAGATGTTGAGGCGATCGTAAATAATGCTTGATACCAATCAAGGTTGGCTAATTTTATTCTGAAGATCAAATATAGGATAATCCCCGTTACCGTGCTAATTGCCCCTAGCCAAAACATTCCTCGCTTGGCATAGCGCCATGCGGTGTGGGTGGGGTTAAACAAACCAACACTATCGGGGCTGTTGTAGCCCTTGCCAACTAGTGCAAGGTTTTCTGGCGAAATGCCATGACATTGAAGCAATCGATATGCTTCAAATGCTGAGGATTGGTCAGGTAAGACCGCAATTATGAGGCGAGAATTTTTTGAGCGCGTGTGAGTCACAATTGAGCCCTGCCATCGACCGAAGGTTTGAATCAGGATATAGGAATACTCCCTACTAGATTCTACAAAATTTGAGTCGATTAAAGCTATTTCTTAAGCTTAAATACTAATCGAAGCCCAAGAGAGTCGCGAAGCAACTCTTTTGGAGTTTAACCCGGGGGCCAGTCAAAGGAACGCCCGCCTAAAACATGAATATGCAGATGGAAAACGCTTTGACCTGCTGCCGCGCCATTGTTTGTGACTAGCCGAAAATCTTCTAAACCTTCTTGGGCGGCAACTTTATTTGCGACTAGCAATAAATGTCCAAGTAGCGATTGGTCTTCGATAGTTGCTTCTGAAAGCTTGACAATGGGCTGTTTGGGAATGACTAAAAAATGTACGGGTGCTTGCGGATTGACATCACGAAAAGCGATCGCGAGATCGTCTTCATAAATAATTGTTGCAGGAATTTCGCGCTTAATGATTTTGCTGAAAATAGTTTCACTCATTTTTAAATCTCACTAATGTAATAAGCAAGGGGCCTAAGCCCCTTGTTATGATGGATTCTGGACTGAGCCTGTAAACACTAAAGTTGCGGGGCCAGTCATCAAAATGCGATCGCTTTCAGCCGACCAATGAATTTTTAGATCGCCTCCGGGGAGATTCACTGTACAGGTGCGATCGCATAGATCATTTAAAACACCAGCTACAACGGTCGCGCAAGCACCCGTTCCACAAGCCAGAGTTGCCCCTGCGCCGCGTTCCCAAACCCGCATTTTCACATAGCCGCGATTGACAACTTCTACAAATTCGGTATTAGTGCGTTTAGGGAATACAGGATGATGTTCAAAAAGAACGCCGATTTCTGCTAAGGGAATACTATCGACATCATCGACAAAAATCATGCAGTGAGGATTTCCCATGCTCACGGTGGTGACATACCAAGTCTTATCGCCGACTTCGAGAGGGAAGTTAACAACCTTGCGATCGCTCTCTCCCAAAGTCGTGGGAATCTCGGCGGCGGTCAAAAATGGCTTGCCCATATCCACTGTCACTTGTCCATCAGCATCCATTTGCGGCACGATCAATCCCGCGCCAGTCTGGATTTGATACTTGCCTTCCACAGTAGGAATATCTAAATCTTGCATAAACTTAGCTAAACAACGAATTCCATTTCCACACATCTCTGGTTCGGAACCATCAGAATTAAAAATTCGCATCCGATGCTCGCCACTATCAGCACTAAGCAAATCAGCATTTAGCAAAAAGATCACTCCATCAGCACCAATGCCAAAATTGCGATCGCACCATTTGGCAGCTTGCTCGGAAGTGAGAATTGGTTCGGGCTGGTCACGATTATCAATTAGAATAAAATCGTTACCTAGTCCGTGATATTTACGAAACGCGATCGCCATGAGTTATTGCAATATATTTTTGAACATTATATAGCTATAGTTCTTTTCCTTGAGTCAAAATAATCTGGGCGATCGCGTAAGTTGCAAATATCGGCTAAACAGTGCCGCCCATGCCTTCGATGAAGGTGTCGATAAAGTCTATAATTTTTTGAGATACACGTTCAATAATTGGTTTACGGGCTAGGACTTTGGGCTTAAAGTATCGCCTATCTCCAACCCACCGACATTGAAGTACATTTCGTCGTCGCGGCTGGCGATCGCTATTATTAGCAACAGGCGATCGCGGAATCAGCCTAGTTATTGAATTTTTCTTTAGGTAAAAATCACAATAAAAATCGTCCACACAGGGAGTTAGGCGAAGACTCCATTTTATAAAAAATATACTTTGTAGGTACAAAAAATCTAGTCAGCTTATTTAAGTGACTTCATCTATTTTTCCATACGAGCAATTAAACAAAGATAAATGTTTTTCTATTTGCCCATATTCCGCTTGAGGCGATCAAGCTCTTCATCCATTTCCCATCGCCGAAAAGTTTCTTCCAGCTTATCGTTAGGATCGCGAAAGGGTGGAGTATAGAGATTATCCCAATTTAAAGGAGTGCTGGTTGGTGATTTTGCTTTGGCAGTTTTAGCCGCTTCGGCAATTTTGACTTGGACTTCCTTAAGTCGCTCTTGGATTTGGACTAGGAGCGCTTGGCTATCGATCGCCCTTTTTTTGACCAGTTCCATCTGCGCCCAAACTTGATTGCCTTGACGTAATAATGCAGCTTCACGTTCTTTCGCAGGATTAGCTAAATCGGGGCGATTAAATGACTCAGCCTTGACCGTGCGATCGTGCCAAATCCGAATTTCTTCAGCAATTTCCAAAATTCGATCTTGGAAATTTTTCTCTTCCAACTTCGAGTTAACGATTAATTTCGTTATTTCTTCTTCTTGTTGACGCAACTTATCTTCGAGGATTTGTAACTCAATCTGCGGGTTATTCCGAATAAACTCCTCTAAGCGAGTCTCTAAAAAGCGTGATATGTCATCTATTAATCCCATATAGTTTCCTCAAATGTTTATTTTTTAAGTCTAACCACAATTGGCGCTACGAGTTTTTAATAGCTAGAACTTTTGTCCAACAAATACGGTTTTAGTTTCCTTGCCACGCTTGATCGTGATTTCTTGCTGACTGATTCGGGATACATACCAGCCTGTGTTGCTGACTGCTTTGCCAAGCCCAATCGATTGCACTGAGCCATTCATATCAAACATCGCTGTCGATCGCTCGCCTAAGTCTAGGACACCAATCAATGTATATGATGCTACGGCTGGACTGGTAAATGATTGATTTTGATTAGATGATGAATTTTGTCGCGCAATTGCTGCCGAGTTAGAGACATCAATCGTATTATTTGCGCTAGCAGGTGGCAAGGCAAGCGGTGATGGCAGATTATTGCCATTCATCGTTGGCGGCTGATATACAGGCACATACATTGGTTGTTGCATCCCAAAGGGATTATTTGGGAGGGGCATAGTACTCAATAGAGGTGCGGTCATTAGCGCAATATTGCTAGCACTATTCGGATTAGTGGCGATCGCCCGATTTTTATTTGCTATTTCCGCTAGCATTCGATTAATTTCTTCACCAAAGGTTTTGTTTTCGGCAGTTGCTTTAGGCGAGACTTGAGCAGATGTAACCGACTGACGACCTAGCCAAATTCCATGATTAATTGTCCACATTACTGCGGCGATCAAAGCTGAGCTACAGGCAAAAACCAGTAAGAGGCGATCAGTCAGGTTGTACTTTGAGACTACTGGATCGGGCGTGGTCGGTGGAAAGTTACTGGTCGGCTCTGGATTCCGCATAATATAAGGCTGAATCCAAAGCACATCTTCTTTAGAGATAGGTGGCAAGGCGATATCAGCAACATTAAGCTTGGTAATGTTAATGGTGTCTTTTAATGTCGGGCTCTCTCTTTCGGCAGGCTCAAATCTTGAAAGTGCCAACATGTCTGAGCTTGAGGAGTTTACAGAGGCGTAGGGGGCTGATGTTTTATTTTGTCTGGTTTGTGAATTTAGATTTTTCTGTTTGAGCGATCGCTGCTTAGCTTGATCGACATGGAGTGTATTTTCGACATCTCCAAATAGGTCGTCCATTAAGTTATCAACGTTGTCTGTATAAGCATCAACGTCTTCTGTTATATAAAACTGGTTTTTATTATCTGTATTTTGCATCATATACCGACCCTATCCACGCTGTTTTTACCGTTACTTCAGCCAAATTACAACATTTTAAAGTTGTTTCAAAAGAAATAAGAAAAAATAATACTGGTAAGTGATACCACAAATTGTCGCTAAGTGCCACAACTTTATACCAAATTTTGCAAATCTTCAAACCCAGACAACAAAAAAGGGACGCTTTGCGTCCCTTTTTTGTTGTCTGATAGGTCTGGACACAAAACGCCCAATATTGCTAAATTCTGACAAGATCGGGATAAATAGTCAAAATTTCATCATTTGTAAGGGTGTAATCTTCAGACTGTGGTTCCCATAGGACTTCTACCGCCAATAGGTTGTCCGCAGGGACGGAGCCGATCGCCGATAAAGCTGATTGCAGATCTGCGGTCGAACGCAAAGCTGGTAATTTGCTAAGGGTTTCGCCAGCAACTGCTAGTAAGAGCGTAACGACAATGTATTCGCTCGGATCTTCGAGGTTGAGGCTCCCTTCGCTTGGTAAGGTTGCAGCAGCAGTTTTACCTTGCAATACGCGACCGCCGACATTGCTCAATACTTCTGCATTGAGTTTGCTGCGTTCAGACATCACCAAACTACTAAACTTTTGTTCAGCCAGAGCAAACTTGGTGTTTTCGTTAGCACTGCTGACATAGACCCAATATTCAGGATGGCGCATCAGGGAAATGGCGGTTTCGCGGGTGACGGTTGCTAAGCCTTCGACTGAGGAAGTATCCGACTCTAGAGCCAAGTAGGTTAGCTCTTGTTGGAGCGATCGCGCTGAGGAGAGCAGCCCAACTTGAATTTTGGCAACCGTAACTTTGCTATCTGTACCTGTGATGCCTTCACCATCACCACGACCACGGAATGCTTGGAGAATAGCGCCTGCCACGATCACCAATAACAACATCGAGAACAATCCGCCGCCACCGCCGCCAAAAAACATGGGCAGGAAGAATAATCCACCACCACCGCCGCCGCCGTAGTAAGAGTTACCGCTATAGCCTGAATTTGATGGGATAGACCGACTTGGCGCTGGTGCAGATCTAAAGCTT
>JBBRQX010000020.1:0-13650 GCA_038225745.1 Pseudanabaenales cyanobacterium
AAGAGACAACTCTTTGCGCGTTCCTAACGGTGAAAAAGGTCGAGTTGTCGATGTACGAGTATTTACTCGCGAACAAGGCGATGAATTGCCACCTGGAGCCAATATGGTCGTACGGATCTATGTCGCTCAAAAGCGGAAGATCCAAGTCGGCGACAAGATGGCAGGTCGTCACGGTAACAAGGGCATTATTTCGCGCATTTTGCCGAAAGAAGACATGCCATACTTACCCGACGGCACTCCTCTCGATATTGTGTTGAACCCTCTAGGTGTGCCTTCACGGATGAACGTCGGTCAAGTATTTGAATGCTTACTGGGTTGGGCAGCCGAAAACCTGAATTCTCGTTTTAAGATCGTGCCTTTCGATGAAATGTATGGCGAAGAAGCTTCCCGCGAGTTAGTGAATGGTCAACTAGAACATGCCCGTAATCATACTGGCAAGGACTGGATCTTCAATGATGCTTTCCCTGGCAAATTGAAAGTGTATGACGGACGCACTGGTGAACCTTTCGATCAGCCTGTGACTGTTGGTAAAGCTTACATGCTGAAGCTAGTCCACCTTGTCGATGACAAGATTCACGCGCGATCAACTGGGCCTTACTCTCTAGTTACACAACAGCCTCTTGGTGGTAAAGCTCAACAGGGTGGTCAGCGTTTTGGAGAGATGGAAGTATGGGCGCTCGAAGCTTTCGGTGCTGCTTATATTCTCCAAGAGTTGCTCACAGTCAAGTCTGACGATATGACAGGACGCAACGAAGCGCTAAATGCGATCGTTAAAGGGCATCCAATTCCGCGTCCTGGTACACCTGAATCTTTCAAGGTATTGGTGCGCGAGCTTCAGTCACTCTGTCTGGATGTGTCAGTTCACAAGCTTTCTGAGGATGGTAGTAACCACGATACAGAGGTAGATCTGATGGTGGATACTGGCTCACGCCGTACTCCAAACCGTCCGACTTATGAATCCGCTTACCGAAGCGATGCCAACTTTGATGAAGATGATGACTAGACCGTAGTAATAATCTTCACCACTAAAAATAACAAGGGGCTTAAGCCCCTTGTTATCAGAATTTTTAATCGAGCAAGCACGCAATCAATTAAGGACATTTTAACGTATGGCGAAAGTGGAACAGCGATTTGACTACGTCAAGATTGGCTTGGCATCACCCGATCGCATTCGTAAGTGGGGCGAGCGTATTCTACCAAATGGCAGTTTGGTTGGCGAAGTAACGAAGCCCGAAACTATTAATTACCGCACCCTTAAGCCAGAAATGGATGGCTTATTCTGCGAGCGAATTTTTGGACCTGCAAAAGACTGGGAATGTCACTGCGGCAAGTATAAACGTGTGCGCCATCGCGGTATTGTCTGCGAACGCTGCGGCGTAGAAGTGACGGAATCGCGAGTACGCCGTCATCGCATGGGCTTCATTAAGTTGGCAGCCTCAGTTACCCATGTCTGGTATCTCAAGGGTATTCCTAGTTACATGGCTACTTTGCTGGACATACCTCTGCGTGATGTTGAACAAATTGTTTACTTCAATGCCTACGTTGTCATTAACCCAGGGATTAAATCCGATGTTGACGGCGAAGTTACAGTGGTAAATAGCCGTGAAATTCGCATTCGTGGAATTGATGGCGTTGAAAGTGTTTATCATCTCCACCCTAAACATGCGGCAACAACATCAGAAGGAAAAATTGTTGAAGCAGGCGAGGTGATCGCTAGTGCCTACGACCTTTCTTACAAACAATTGTTGTCTGAGGATCAATGGATCGATCTTGAAGATCAAATCTATGCCGAAGATACTGTATTGGATGGCATTGAGGTTGGCATTGGTGCAGAGGCAATCAAGCAGCTATTGCAAAATATCAATCTTGAGAAAGAAGCCGAACGCCTTCGCAATGACATTGAAAACTCCAAAGGTCAGAAACGCGCCAAATTGATCAAGCGTTTACGTGTAGTTGATAACTTTGTCGCAACTGGCTCTAGACCCGACTGGATGGTATTGGATGTGATTCCTGTGATTCCACCAGATTTACGTCCGATGGTGCAGCTTGATGGTGGACGCTTTGCCACCAGTGACCTTAATGATCTTTATCGTCGGGTGATTAATCGCAATAACCGCTTGGCGCGTTTGCAAGAAATTCTTGCGCCTGAGATTATCGTGCGTAACGAAAAGCGGATGTTGCAAGAAGCAGTGGATGCACTGATCGATAATGGTCGTCGCGGTCGCACTGTAGTGGGCGCAAATAATCGTCCGCTCAAGTCTCTATCAGACATTATCGAAGGTAAGCAGGGTCGTTTCCGTCAAAACTTGCTCGGTAAACGGGTTGACTATTCAGGACGTTCGGTAATCGTTGTTGGCCCTAACCTGAAGATCCATCAATGCGGTCTGCCCAAGGAAATGGCGATCGAGCTATTCCAGCCCTTTGTGATTCATCGTCTGATTAAAACAGGCTTAGTGAATAACATTAAAGCTGCGAAGAAGCTAATTCAGCGCAACGATCCAGCGATTTGGGATGTTTTGGAAGATGTGATTCGCGATCATCCAGTCATGTTAAACCGTGCGCCAACCCTGCACCGTTTGGGTATTCAAGCCTTTGAACCATTGCTGGTTAGCGGTCGCGCCATTCAACTGCATCCTCTTGTCTGCCCTGCGTTTAACGCTGACTTTGACGGTGACCAGATGGCGGTTCATGTGCCGCTATCGATTGAGGCTCAGGCTGAAGCGCGGTTGCTGATGCTTGCTTCCAATAACATCCTCTCGCCTGCAACGGGTCGTCCGATTGTTACACCGAGCCAAGATATGGTTTTGGGTTGTTATTATCTCACTACTGAAAACCCTTACAAGCAGAAAGGTGAAGGACGTTATTTCGCTAACTTCAATGATGTCGTAATGGCATATGAACAGCGTGAAATCGATATCCACGCGAGCGTTTGGGTACGTTTCGATGGTGTGCTTGAAGGGCAGGGCGAAGAAAAAGAGAACGAAGAGCCTAAAATCACAGTTGCAGAAGACGGTACGAAGGTAAAAGAATTTGATTTCCGACGTATCCGTGAAGATGCTGAAGGTGGCTTGATTTCGCAATACATCAAAACCACTCCTGGGCGCGTGATTTTCAATCAGGCCATTTATGCGTCTCTAGCTAGCTAAATACTTACAGTGGTGGAACTAAGTTCCACCACTGTAAGTATTTAGAATTTCGATTAATTACTCAAAAGATTCTTACAGATTATTTAACATAGCTTAATACCATGGCAGATTTCACGACTAGCAATACGGATTCGCCTGAAGATAAGAAGCCTCAACGCTTTATCAATAGCACAATTGATAAGGGGCAGTTGAAGAAGTTAATTGCTTGGGCTTTTACCAATTATGGAACAACGAGCGCCGCTAATGTTGCCGACCAATTAAAAGCTCTAGGATTTCGCTATGCTACTCAAGCTGGCGTGTCAATCAGTATTGAAGATTTACAAGTTCCTGCCAGTAAGAAAGCTTTGTTAGCGGCGGCGGAACTGGAAATCGAAGAAACGGCAAGCCGTTATGTCAGAGGCGAAATCACTGAAGTAGAACGTTTCCAGAAGGTGATTGATACATGGAACGTCGCTAATGAAAACCTCAAAGATGAGGTGGTGAAAAACTTTAAGAGCAACAACCCTCTTAACTCTGTGTATATGATGGCGTTCTCTGGTGCGCGTGGAAATATTTCGCAGGTGCGTCAGTTGGTCGGTATGCGTGGATTGATGGCTGATCCGCAAGGGGAAATCATCGATTTACCGATTAAGACTAATTTCCGCGAAGGGTTGACGGTTACTGAGTATATTATTTCGTCTTACGGTGCGCGTAAAGGGCTGGTAGATACGGCGCTGCGGACGGCTGACTCTGGATATCTCACCCGTCGTCTGGTAGACGTATCGCAAGATGTAATCGTGCGTGAGAATGATTGCGGCACGACTCGCGGCATTCGTCTTAAGGCGATGAAAGATGGCGAAAAGACTCTGATCAAGCTTTCCGATCGCCTGTTTGGTCGTGTTGCGGCTGAGCCTATTATCGATCCGAAAACAGGCGAAGTTATCGTGATGCGTAACCAAGAAATTTCTGAGGATCTTTCCTTGGCGGCGGCTAAGTCTGGTGTTGAAGAAGTTTGCGTACGTTCCGCATTTACTTGCGAATCGACGCGATCGGTTTGTCAGATGTGCTATGGCTGGAGCTTAGCTCATCTTGAATTGGTAAACATTGGCGAAGCGGTGGGCATTATCGCCGCGCAATCCATCGGTGAACCAGGTACACAGCTAACCATGCGGACTTTCCACACAGGTGGTGTATTTACTGGGGAAGTTGCCGAGCAGCAACGCGCTCCTCACGGTGGCACGATTAAATATAACAAAAAGCTAAAAGTTCGCCCGATGCGTACTCGTCATGGTGAAGACGCATTTGTCGTGGAATCAAACGGTGAGTTCACTTTAGAAAGTTCTGAGGGTAAGCGGGTTTATACGATCACCCAAGGTTCGACTTTATTGGTGAGTGAGGGGCAGAAGGTTACTCAAAATCAATTGATGGCTGAAGTTTCGATCACGGGTAAAACCTCTCGCAAAACCACAGAAAAAGCGACTAAAGCGCTGAATACTGGCTTGGCGGGTGAAGTTTTATTCTCGGATTTGGCGATCGAAGAGAAAAAAGACCGTCAAGGCAACACTAGTTATGTCGCTCGTGGTGAAAAAGGGCGGGTTTGGGTATTGGCTGGCGAGGTTTATGACCTACCACCGACTGCCGAACCAACTATCAAAAACGAAGCCTATGTTACAGAAGGCGATGTGCTTGCAGAGACTCGCTTGATCACTGAACATGGTGGTGTTGTCCGTCTTAGCGAAGAAGATAGCCGTCACAATCGTGAAGTGGAAATTATTACCGCTTCGGTGATCTTGGATCAGGCGATCGTCAAAGAAGAAAGCTATCAAGGACGCGAGCATTACGTTCTCGAAACCCAAGGCGGTCAGAGCTTCTCGCTGAAGGCTTCTCCAGGTAGCAAGCTGATTAATAATCAGGTGGTTGCGGAATTGATTGATGATACTTACCAAACCAAAAGCGGCGGTATTATCAAGTTTGCGGGTGTGGAAGTCGCTAAGCGTAGTAAGGGCAAGCAGGGTTATGAAGTCGTTAAAGGTGGCACATTACTCTGGATTCCTGAAGAAACCCACGAAGTCAACAAGGATGCTTCGTTGTTGATGGTGGAAGAAAATCAGTTTATTGAAGCTGGTACGGAAGTTGTTAAGGATATCTTTAGCCAAATCGCAGGTGTGGTGGAAGTATTCCAAAAGAACGACATTTTGCGCGAAATTGTGATCAAACCAGGTGATTTGCATTTGGTTGATGATCCGCAGACGGCGATGCAAAAGAATGGGACTTTGGTTCAACCAGGTACAGAAATCATGCCAGGGTTGATTGCGACCGAACTGCGCTATGTGGAATATTTGGATTCGACTGAAGGACCTGCGTTGCTGTTGCGTCCTGTAGAAGAGTATCAAGTTCCTGATGTGCCAACGGTTCCGAGCCAAGAGTCGGTTAACCAAGAAGGTCGTTCGATTGGTTTACGCGCAGTTCAACGTATTCCTTACAAGGATGGCGATCGCGTTAAGGCGATCGATAGCGTTGAGTTACTCAAAACCCAATTGTTGTTAGAAGTTGACACCGATGCCCCCCAATTGGCGGCTGACATTGAGTTTATTCCTAACGATGCCGATCCAGGCAGCTTGCGTTTGCAATTGGTAATTCTCGAATCTTTGGTGATTCGTCAAGATACTTCTGGCGATCCTGCCCACAGCAATTCACGAACTCGTCTGCTGGTAAATGATGGCGATCGCATCGATCCAGGTGCAGTTGTTGCTCGTACAGAGATTCTCTGTAAAAAGGCGGGTCAGATCCGTGGTATTCGTAAAGGGTCAGAAATCGTGCGCCGCTTGTTGGTCGTCACTGACGCAGATTGCATTACCACGCCTTGCCCCAATCCTACTGTTCAAGCTGGTGCTCTTTTGCGATCGGGCGATGAAATCGGCGAAGGAATCATTACCGAAGAGTCTGGACAAGTCCTTAAGGTTGAAGATGGTACGGTCGTATTTCGGATCGGTCGCCCTTACCTTGTATCGCCTGGAGCATTGTTACAAATTCATGATGCTGACTTGGTTCAGCGTGGTGACAACATTGCGCTGCTAGTGTTTGAGCGTGCCAAAACTGGAGACATTATCCAAGGGCTACCTCGGATTGAAGAACTCCTCGAAGCGCGTAAGCCTAAGGAAATGTGCGTTCTTGCGCGTACTACTGGTACTGCCCAAGTTACTTATGACTCTGATGACAATCCTGAAGTAAAAATTCTTGGCAATGACGGCGTTCTTGATGATGATTATTCATTCAATGCGGGTCAGAGTGTAATTATTTCTGATGGTCAGAAGCTCTTGGCTGGTGAAGCTCTCACCGATGGCCCTGCTAATCCTCATGACATCCTTGATATCTATTTCCATGCTTACAAGGAATCGCTTGGAGTCAGAAAAGCGGCGCTAATTGGTTTGCAAAAGGTACAAGAGTTCTTGATGAACGAAGTCCAGTCTGTATACCAATCTCAAGGTGTGGATATTTCCGATAAGCACATTGAGGTAATCGTCAAGCAGATGACCTCAAAGGTACGGATCGAAGATGGTGGTGATACTACTCGTCTGCCAGGTGAGTTGGTGGAACTGCATCAAGTTGAGCAAATCAATGAGGCGATGGACATTACAGGTGGTGCGCCTGCGGACTACACGCCTGTCTTGATGGGTATTACTAAGGCAAGTTTGAATACCGATAGCTTCATCTCGGCGGCAAGTTTCCAAGAGACTACTCGTGTGCTTACGGAAGCGGCGATCGAAGGTAAGTCTGACTGGTTGCGCGGCTTGAAGGAGAACGTGATTATCGGTCGTCTGATTCCTGCGGGTACTGGGTTTAATGCTTACGATACGCCAATTGTGGAAGTTGATAATGGCTATGAGCCAGATCTTGGTTATAACGAAGAAGCAGATGATGTGATCATTGATGATAATACTGCTCGCAATTATCAAATCATTGAGCCTCGGATCGAGCCACTCCGTGTCGTTGATAAACCTCGCAGTCGTCGCAGCTTTGACGATGAGCTGGTGGATGATGATGTGGAGTTTGAAGACGAGGAGGAAGAGGATGATGATGAGTTTGAAGATGAAGATTAATTAAAAACAAAAGAGGATCGGCAAGCCGATCCTCTTTTGTTTTTAAGGGACTGTATAAGGCTTTCTAAATTTTTTGACCCTTGGCGAATTTATCATGCTTCACGCGATCGCTGACTCAAAAGACTAACCGATCCGATACTCATTAATTTCTACTAATAGGTTAGACGAGCCAAATTGCGATCGCCAATATCAGCAAGTAATGTTTGATAGGTTCGCCAACTAATATCAGTAAGTACGGCATCACGATTAGCTACTGCTGCTGTATCCATTGTTTAAACTCACGAATCAATTGATTCTCTCCCATTGTCTCTGACTTCACTAACAAATCCTCTAAAACTTCACCAGATATCATTGGGAAAGTCGAACTATGTTGCTGTTCCGTGTACTTATCTTTATCTACTTGCAAATGATAAATTTTGATACCCATTCTGCTATATTGCCAGAGTTCAGGTACGCCTAATTTTTGGTATATGGGCAATCTACGAGTACTAGAACTATGAATATCAACTTCTACAACCAAATCGGGTGGTGGATCTATTTCGAGATCAATTTGAAATCTGCGGATGAGATGGGCATTTTGAATATAAAAACAAGAATCTGGTTCTATTCCTACTTGTAAATCTTGGCGGTTAAATGTTGTCGAGCCGAAACTTTTGATATCTAGTCTTAATTCTTCGGTAAGTGCCACAATAATTCTTTCTAAGATTCTATTTATGGCTTCATGAAGTTCTAAGGGCATTTTGATTTCTAAGGTTCCGCGATCGTAGGTTAAGAGGGTTGCGCGATGGTCGCCAATATCAGCCAGTAATGCTTGGTAGGTTTGCCAACTAATATTAGTAAGTACGGCGTTGCGATTAGCTACTGTTGCTATTTCTGGTTTAGGGGCTATGGATGTAATTACCATATTATGCTCTCCTTAATAATTCATGAATTTCTAAAGTTTCTGAATTGGCGCAATTTTGGGATCGATGATTTTTTTGCCTTGCCCTGCGAAGGCGACTGCTAAATACATCTTGTCGCCAGTGCCTAGCAAATTGGAAATTTGACCCTCGCCAAATTTCTCATGCTTTACGCGATCGCCTACTTGCCAATCGACACGGGGTTTGGGCTTGACGGCACTTGCCTTGACAGGGGCGACAGATCTGAGCGAACCTTTGACACTAGTGGCTTCGGCGCGTTGGCTTGCCTTGCTGATAAATTTATCGATGCCATGTCCTGTGAGATATTCCTTCGGTAATTCGGCAAGGAATCGGGAAGGGATGGCATATTCACGGTTGCCATAGAGACGACGGGCTTGAGCATGGCTGAGGAATAATTTTTCTTGGGCGCGGGTGATGCCCACATACATCAGGCGACGTTCTTCTTCTAAGGCACTGGGGTCATTAACGGAACGAAAACTAGGGAACAAGCCTTCTTCTAACCCAACTAG
Organism: Pseudanabaenales cyanobacterium; assembly: GCA_038225745.1. Classification (GTDB taxonomy): domain Bacteria; phylum Cyanobacteriota; class Cyanobacteriia; order Pseudanabaenales; family Pseudanabaenaceae; genus Pseudanabaena. Next base: position 8,655 of record JBBRQX010000020.1, read on the forward strand.
GAATACGACGGGAAATTCTAAGCCTTTGGCAGCATGGAGGGTCATTAGCGCGACTTTTTCAGAACTCTCTTTGTTATCATCAAGGCTAGAAGCGAGAGCCGCATTAGCTAAGAACGCATCAAGGGAAGCATCTTCATTCTCTTCGGCAAATTGTAAGGCGGCATTATATAGTTCTTGCAAGTTGGCAATGCGATCGTTTGCTTCATCATTGCTTTGCGCTTTCAGTTCATCGACATAGCCCGATTCTGCGAGAATACCTTGAATGATATCTGCCGCAGAGGTAGTGGCGACTTTTGCTTGCCATTTCTGCATCAGTTCCACAAAGGATAGAACGCCTCTAGCCGATCGCCCTGCGAGAGTTTTTACCGTGGTTTCATCGCTGATGATTTCCCAAATGGGGATGCTAAGTTCTTGGGCGGCTTGTTGAAGTTTGTCGAGGGTTGCCTTGCCGATGCTACGTTTGGGGACATTGATGATTCGCATCAAGCCGAGGGTGTCCGATGGATTGGATAGCAATCGTAAGTAGGAGAGAATATCTTTAATTTCTTTGCGATCATAAAATCGTAAGCCGCCCACGACTTTGTAAGGAATATTCCAACGCACCAGCATGTCTTCAAACGGACGAGATTGAGCGTTAGTACGGTAGAGGATTGCAAAATTTCCGAGATTGGCGGTGGGAGTTTTGGTCTTAACGCGGCGAATTTGTTCGATTACAAACTGCGCTTCATCGACTTCATCATCAGCACGGAATAATTCAATCAAATCACCGTCAGGTCTAGTCGATTTCAGAACTTTATCAATACGCTCTGTATTATGGTCGATTAGTTGGTTGGCAAGTTCTAAAATATTCGCAACAGATCGATAATTCTCTTCCAATTTAATCATCGTGCCAGTGTGGGCATCGGGCAAGCGATCGCCAAATGTTTCTTGGAATTCCATTAAAATCGTGAAGTCTGCCGAACGAAAACTATAAATGGATTGATCAGCGTCACCGACTACAAAAATAGAACGAGATTCCCAACTTGGGCTGGCATCATTGGTTGCTAGCAAGCGAATTAAATCAGATTGAGTACGATTAGTATCTTGATATTCATCAACGAGAATATGTTGGAAGCGATTATGCCAATAGGCGAGAACTTCAGGATTTTGTTGAAATAGGCGTACTGGCAAAAAGATTAAATCATCAAAATCGAGGGCGTTATTTGTGGCTAGCTGATTTTGATAGAGATTGTAAACTTGAGCAATTCTAGCTTTACGAAAAGATGAATCATCGCTTTGTTTTTCGTATTCTTCAGGAGTCCAGCCTTTGTTTTTGGCATTGCCGATCGCAAAGCGCACCGACTTTGGCTCAAATTTTTTCTCATCCAAATCGAGTTGATTAACGACAATATCCTTAACTAAAGATTGCGCGTCAGAATCATCAAAAATCGAAAAATTCTTCGCCCAGCTTCTACCGTTACTATCTTTGTATTTATCAATATCAAGGCGCAAAATGCGACAGCACATACTATGGAAAGTCCCCATCCATAGACCATCTTGAGCAAAGCTATTGATATATCGCTTATAAACTTTCTTTCGCAGTTTATCCTGTTCCCAATCAGGAATTTCGCTTAGAGCTTTACCTAGTTCTCTTTCAGAAATCTCTTGCGTTAACAAAGATTGAATTCGCTCATTCATTTCTTTGCCAGCTTTATTTGTAAAAGTCACTGCTAAGATTTGCTCAGGGGCAACACCATGATTGAGCATTAAGTTCGCAATGCGGTAGGTTAATGTTCGTGTTTTCCCTGAACCTGCACCTGCGACCACAAGCATTGGGCCATGCAGATGGCTGGCAGCTTTTTGTTGGGCAGGGTTGAGATGATGTAAAAAATTGGAACTCATGGGCGCAGGATGGGGAAACTTAGGTAGACTCTTAATACAGTATGCCAAAAATGTTTACGCATACGTTGAAACAGTGAATATTTACTGCACGCGCCCCAATTGTCTCAATCCATTAAACTCATTTGCTGACCTTGATAGCGGCAATACTGTCAAAACGATCACTCAAAAATTCTGTACGACTTGCGGGATGCCTTTGCTACTCGGTGGACGCTATATTGTCGAAAAGCCGATCGCTAGAGGTGGTTTTGGTGCGACGTTTTTAGCACGCGATCGCTATACGCCTGCGATGAAACGCTGTGTGGTCAAGCTATTGCAACCCTTAGGATTTACCAGTTCGCAGATGGCGATCGCCAAACAAATGTTTGAGCGCGAAGCCACGGTTTTAGAAGATCTAGGCACACATCCGCAAATTCCTGATTTGCTTGCTTATTTTGAAGTGCAGTCGGGGCAGGATGAGTTTTTTTATTTGGTTCAAGAATTTGTCGATGGTTTTACCCTAGAGCAAATTGTTGAGCAGCATGGCGCGATCGCGGAAGCTGATGTTTTAGAAATCATGCAAAGCCTTTTACCAGTGTTGCAGTTTATTCATGAAAAAGGTTCGATTCACCGTGATATCAAACCCGCAAATATCATGGTACGCAAGCTCGATCAGATTTATTTCTTGCTAGATTTTGGCGCAGTTAAGCAAATTGCAGGGGTCGTCCAAGGTCAAAAATCGACAGGGATCTTCACCCCCGGTTATGGCGCACCCGAACAAATGCGCGGCGATACGGTGTTTCCTGCCACTGATCTCTATGCCTTTGCGGTGACTTGCCTCTATTTGCTAACTGGCAAGGAGCCTGAAGAATTATTTGATGTGCATTCCAACAAATGGCAATGGGATCGCTTTGTGAAGTTAAGCCCAAATCTTAATAATGTTTTACAAAAAATGCTAGAGACTGCCCCAAGCGATCGCTTTAATTCCGCAGATGCAGTTCTGAAAGCCCTCAATTCCAAGTCCTCGGCAAAAGTATCGCAGACTAGCATCCAATCCCCCGCACCTGTTGCGTCAATGCAATCTGCACCGCATCCCGTTGCGGCTACTCCAGCATCAAAGCCTGCGGTTCCGCGATCTACTAAAACGCCTTGGCTACTATCGGCAACGATCCCCACGCAATTTATCGCCGCTTTTTTATTGGGTGTAGAAGCGATGCTGCTATGGCAAGTAAGTGAGAAACTTGGCGCGATCGCTGCAATTGGTAATCCCACCAATTTGATTGCCTTTGGAGTGGCGATCGCGATCATAACCATGCTGAGAATTACTTCTATTCTTGACAATAAAGATTTATTTTTCTTTGTGAATTTGCTCAGCATAGGTGGGCTATGGGCAGCTAAATTCTTTGTACCCAGTTTAGATTTTTTACCTGCCTTAGTAAATATCCTTCCCTATTGTGGAGTTGCGGGACTTAGCGCGATCGCACTCATGGCAGCTTTTCGTTTGATCTTCCAATTACTCTATTCAGTGTTTTGAGTTGATATAGCTGTCGCCACTTGTAAAACCCAAAAGAGAGAGGCGGCGCAGAGCGCCGCCTCTCTCTTTTGGGTTTATGCTCTAACAATACTGGCGACAGCTATATATGAGTTGAATTACACTTTTATTTAATTTTGGGGTCGTTGGGTGAAGCCCATCCAAGCAGATTAGATAGCCAACCTCGTTCTTGTGGTGGCTGGATCGGTGCTTTTTTAGTAGTAGGATTCGGCTTGGGATCGCTTTTGCTATTATTTTTAGTGGGATTACTGCTTTGATTTGGATTGCTGAGATCCTTAATATGTTTTAGCGCCAATGGCTCTTGGGGATTAATTTGAAGCGATCGCGTTAAGCTGATCTTTGCCATTTGTGGTTGATTGATATTCTTATAAACCACGCCCAGCATGGCGTGACCTTTACTATTATTTTTATCAAGTTGAAGGATCTCGCGCAAATCCTTCAGTGCTGCCTTCCAATCGCTTTGACTTATGTAGATTTCACAGATTTTTAGGCGATCGCCGATCGCGCCAATATCATCAGATGTAATTCTAGTCTGGATTATGGTTTCATCAGGATCAGCTTGACGATTATTAGGGGGCTGATAGGTTGAGTATTGAGGAGTGTAACTAGTTTTTGGGGGTGGAACAGGATAACTTACGGCTGGATAAGAGTTTGCGATTTTAGGCAACGACATGGGCATAAGTACTGGCGGCATATTCGCTGCACCGTATTGATAACCATCTTTATAGAGAATGTAAACCAGATTTAGTTCACTAATCTGCGCCGTATATTCCAGAATGGTTTTGATCGATTGATACTGCAATTTTGCGATCGCTGAGACCGATCGTTCATAAAACCCATCGCTAGGAGCCATCATCAACTCACAGGCGATCGGCGAATGTATCGGCACATTGCGAGATTTTTGCATGAGACGCTTGGCAAGCAACTTAAAGATCCCTTGATATGCCTTGCGTTCCTCGTCTTTCATGAGAACGCTATAAGCAGGGTTGACCAGCTTCGCTAGATATTGCGTGGCAATATCCTTTTCTTCAGCCGAAAAACCATAAACATCTGGGTGGAGTACGCGAGCAATGCTTAGATAGACATTACGAATGTAAGTGGGGCTGCTGTTAATTGGCAAACCAAGCGCGGCGTAGTAGTCATTATTGAACTGACTAATACCTCGATCAATGCGAATAAATTGTGGTTTTGGCTCTCTGGGCTGATTCATTTATACTCACTTTGCCCATAGCTAGGTGATGGTAGCGATCTGATTTATCTAATACTTTACACCCAAAAAACAGGGGTGATGCTTTGCACGACATCTACTTAAAATTGAAAAAGTTGTGGCGCACGCTGCGCGTGCGTCACAACTTTTTTGGTTCTGGTTTTTATTAGGTCAATTATGTAAAGGCAGTACGGTAAGTGGTAATAGGGAAAAGCCGATCCAAAATAGCGATCGCCAAGAAAATTGGGGCAGTGGTTCGGGTTCAGAAAGTAAAAAATTAATGCGCTCTTCTAAGCGATCGCTAGTATTAGTTGCGCCAAAAGCAGCCGCAAAGGTCTCCGTTGGGTGCATATTGCTACTGACCATCGCCAATAATGACT
>JBBRQX010000021.1:0-13448 GCA_038225745.1 Pseudanabaenales cyanobacterium
CATCAATGGTAAAGCTAAAGGTAGCGGCGATCGCTGGAGCTTGGTTAACCGTCGCATTTTTAGCAACAGTATCGTTAAAAATAATATTGGTCGCATTGAGGTTGGCGATCGCCGTATTTTTGATGATCGCTAAAACCGTACCACCGAAGCTAATCGTGGCATCCGCACCAGACTGGGCGATCGCTAAATCGCCAAGCTGAGTTGCACCCACCAAATTTACGCCGATGGTGTCAGTGATCGGATTGAAATCAGTAATTGTGTTCGGGCTTTTAGGAGCATCAACAGTAGCAATCCAAAATACATCGCGACCGATACCACCAGCGATCGCATTATTACCACCCTGTCCCGCATAGATCGTGTCGTCGCCAGTGCCACCAAAAACGGAGTCATTGATATAAGAGAAAATCGTATCGTTGCCATCTCCGCCATCTAATGTGTTGCCGCCAATAGTGCCAGACGGTTCGGAAGATAGTTTGTCATTGCCAGCTTCACCAAAGAGTTGATCATTTTTGAAGGCGAATAGTTCGTCATTACCCGCACCGCCTCTAAGAGTGTTGCCACCAGAGCCTGTTACCGCATCAAGAATATCGTTGCCATCTAAGCCAAGTATAGTATCGCCACTGACACCTGCTGCGATGAATAAATTATCATCGTTTGCAGTACCGTTAATCGTTGCCATTAATTTTTTCCTCTCATTCTTAAAGCGTAATCAATCTTCCTAAAACTAGTTCTTTAAATTAATTCTTAAGTGAGTAATTTTCAAACAGATTGTGAAGATTGTTAATGTTTAGAGCTAGGACTTATGATGCTTTTTTAAAGCAATTGAGTCCCACACCAATATACTCAAAAAGACAAACCAATCAAAACTATCATTGTGTCATCTCCGCTACCAGTATCGATACGATTGCCGCTAGCCAAAGCGAGACCCAAGTTGTCAACAACGTCATTACCAGCACCAGTGAAGACGATATCGTTGGTACCGTCAAAACCTGATTTTACTCCAGCGAAGAAGTCATCATTCCCAGAAGTAGCACCGCCAACTAGAGAAGTGGTTTGGACGAGCTTAGCGGTTGGAGAGATCAAGAATGATAGCTGACCACCACGAACGAGGTTCTCGTTCGCACTAGCTCCTGCAACACCATCGGTATCAAGGCTACCTGAAGCAGTGATAATTGTGCCGTTGGTAAGACTACCTGCTTGTACGTCAAATATGAACAACTCACCAGGCTTAGCACCAAACAAAGTAGAAACATCAAGAATACCTGATGTTTCCCAGTTGCCGAGGTCGGTAGGAGCGGAATCGGTTTGAGTCGCAGGAAGAGCTAAAGGATTAGGGCGATCAATCTGCGCAATGCGGGTTAGGGTCGAAGAAGGATCGGCAACTGAAGGATCGATTCTGAAGATAGAACCTTCTTGCAGAGTAGTTCCACCAAAGAGAGCGGCCGAGATTGCGCGATCTTCTTGGATGTAGATCTTGCCATCATCAGCCCAATCGAGGTTGTCAGGGTTACGCAAAGATGCATCTTTAGTGATGTTGCCATCAAATAGAATGTCAATTTTACCTGTGATATCGCCAGTAGCAATATTGTTGAAGTCAATATCGATTCTGTAGGTGGTTCCAAAAACATCAGGAGTACCTGTGATACCAGTGGCAGCAAATACTGCTTGCGTACCATCTTTAGGATTGGTAGAAACATCTTCAACGCGAGAGAACAAGAAAGCTTTTTTGTCAGCAGCTTCCTTCAATTGCTGCGCGTAGGTTGCAAAGCCTAGAGCGTCATAGCCAAGTTCGTTTTGAATGCTTGTATCGGCATCGGGACCATCAACAGCCTTTACACCAGCAGGATCGTAGTACTTGATTTCAACAAATTTACCTCCGAGGACTTTGTTGTTGCCATTGAATTGCGAAGGATTAGCTTCGATAACTTCAGTAGGACTAGGATCGGTAGGATCGTCAGCAACCCATACAAATAGCTTGCCTTGGGCAAGACCATTACGATCTAAGAAACTGCCATCTTTAAGAGCATTCTTGTCGCCAACATATAAAGATAAAGGTACGGTACTGCTGTCATCGCCAATGAGGAAAGCAACTTTGTCGGCGCGACCCGTGTTTATTTCGGTGACGTTTTCCCAGCCAGCGCGACCGAGCCAAGGTACTGCAAACAAGGTGTTGGTTTTGATGTCTAGAGCAAATTGAGTGCCACCTAGAGTTTCTTCACCAGTCATGAAGATGCGATCAACTAATCCGCTACCGTTCCCAAATTGGTTTGCTTCAAATAAAGCCGCGGAACAGAAGCGGCTAAAGCCAGAAAAATCTAAATCAGTAGGAGTTGTAACAACCTTACCAGCACGGTTGACGACTGTGTCGTAAGCTAAACCAGAGTCGGTGATTTGGAATGTACGCTTATCTACATCAAAGTAGCTAATTCTCGCGCCAGGAAGTTGAGTGCCATTTTTTAATGTGTACTTGTAACCAACTGTAGGGGCTAGCTCGTGAGTGACATAAAGACGAACTGTTGTAGAGTTGAGTTCAAAAGCACCGATACCGTCGAGAATACCAGGAGGAACGTAGGTTCCGATCTTGTCGCCAACAGTAAAGATAGGATCTAATGTATATCCCTGTAAACCCTTAACTTGAGAGGGCTGAGCAGTGTCAAATGAAAAGGTTGCCATAATTTATTTATATATTGCTTTCTAGCAGACGAATATGTTTAGAGATCTAACAGGAATTAGCCTGATATGAGATCGAACAATGGTTAGTCTGCCATACGATTCAACAAAATCTAAGTATGCCCATATACATAGATGGATTTATATTGATTAAATAGATTTTTTAATACTAATAGACCTAAAGCTTATTCATTTTTTAACTAAAGCATTATGATTTTTTAACTAAAAGATAACCCAAAAACAAAAAATCTCTATCTTTTTAGTAATTGAGAAAATGACTAAATAATCGTTTTGATTTTTTTGCCCCTGTTATCAATAGTTGCGATCGCAGATTTTGTTTTTCTCCTTGGTAAGTAGATAGACATCAGAAGACCCCGTACTTCCAAAATTTACTCAGCGATTTTCCATGGAAGTGCAAGAATTCTGAGCATCTAGACGTTTTAATCTTGCACTTATTCAGTAAGCTCTAAGTAGAAGACGTATAGCGATCGCCCTCATGTAAAGAATACGAAGAATTAAGAGGGTAGCGATCGCACTGGAATTTGGTTAGCACTGAGATAATCTTTAATCTCAGCGATCGTTAACTCTCCATAATGCAACAACGAAGCCAGCAAAGCCGCCTCTGCTCTGCCTTCAGTCACCGCTTGCAAAATATGTTCGCAATTACCCGCACCACCCGACGCAATCACAGGAACTTCCACTAGATCCGCAACTTGACGAGTAAGCTCAAGGTCATAGCCAGCCTTCGTGCCATCAGCATCCATACTCGTGAGCAAAATCTCACCAGCGCCGCGCTTAACCACTTCCTGCGCCCACCAGAGAGCATCAATCCCTGTATTCTCGCGCCCACCGCGTACATATACATCCCAACCAAAATTATGAGGATCTTGCCTGCGTCTGGCATCGATCGCCACAACGATGCACTGATTACCAAAGCGATCGCTACTGCGATTAATTAAGTCAGGATCGCTTACTGCCGCCGAATTGATGCTGACCTTATCCGCACCTGCTCGTAAAAGCTCGCGAATATTGTCCAAATTGCGGATGCCGCCGCCGACGGTGAGGGGAATAAATACTTGCTCAGCAGTGCGATAGACCACATCTAAAATGGTGCTGCGATCTTCGTGAGTGGCGGTGATGTCTAGAAATACCAGTTCATCCGCTCCTGCTAGGTTATAAGCCTGTGCTAGCTCCACAGGATCGCCAGCGTCTTTAAGATCGACAAAGTTTATGCCTTTGACAACTCGACCTGCTTTCACATCTAGACAAGGCAAAATCCGTTTTGCTAGCATAATCGCTCTTCAACTTTTTCAAAATCACAGCAAGCTTGAACATTTTACAGCGCTTTGCGATTTACGCAAACCCAAAATATTTTAAAAGCCTTGCAAAGCAAGGCTTTTAAAATATTCTGAAAAAATCGCAAAGTGACTTTTCTATCTACTTGGCGATCGCCATAGTTTTGATTTCAGGAAAAACTAGCGGCTCGTTTAGGGTCTGGCTCATGTTGCCAATAATAGCTTGCAAGTAAACGCGCAACTGCTGGAATTTGGTCACATTGGGCTGATATGTACCATCGGTTTCTAGCTCGAATAATCGACCAGCAAATAGCTCATGACTAAGGGTAGGATCTTCTAAAATTATTGAACTTTCTGGTTCTTGCCAAGGGAATAAACCTTCAGGCAAATCGCCTTGCAAAATGCTCAAGATGCGATCGCGACATACTTTGATATTAATGCCGCGCATCTGTAGTTGCTGAAGTAGTTGATTGGGGTTAATTGATTGGGTGAGATTGAGGCGACAAATCTCTTGCAAGAGGAAGTAATCAGAATATTGCTGACGCGCCACATCTTGCAAATTAGGATAAAGCGGCGCGATCGCCAAACCATTAGCAACTACAGAAGTCGCTAATGGATCGATCTTGGCATTGGGTAGCTTTTGCGCGAGCCAACGCGATAGCAAGGGAATATGCATCGTGCTGCCCAGCAAGAAAACTTGACCCACATCTTCACCGAAAATCCCTGCATTGCTGATAATCGTATTCAGTTCGCGATTAAGCCGTTGGATAAATGGTTGCAAAATTAAGTTTTCTAATTCACGACGCAAGACCAGAAGCGGTTGTCCCATTAGCTCTTCATTCCAACTATCCAAACCAATATCTTCACCAAATGTGACTTTGACGCGATCGGCTAGTTCTAACATTTGTTGACCAAGATCGGAACTCAATAAATATTGCTGAAGGAGAATGCGTTGCTGTGGTGCAGAAGCGCCGATTTCTGGCAAGCTGAGATGATCGAAATTGCAGAGATGGCGGTTCGGATTAGTGATTAACTGCCAATGCGGATAGAACAACTGCATCACAATATCTTGACTGATGCTAAGCCCTGCATAGTCGAGGCTGCGAATATGTAGCTTGGAGCGATCTTTAACATCGCTAAGTCCCTTGGTCAAACAGAGACTAGTTGTTACTGCCCCTGCATCGATTAAGAGCGTAATTTCTTGGGAAACTTTCTGATCGTGTAGCAGAGATAAAACTGGGGCGATCGCCTGATCGACTGCCATCACTTGTTCGGCTTGGCTAACTAGCCCCGCCTTGAGAACTGCTTCACGGACATTGTGGATATAAGTATCTGACCAGTTCGCAGGGTTGCCAAAAACAACGCCACTCAGCTTCAGCAAAATCAAGCCAAGATCAGGAAGTTGAGGATGATTGGCGCGAGTTTGAATTTGTTCCAGTAGATTTTTGAGTGCGGCAATTAACCAACGTAAGCTTACTTGGTTGGAATCTGACCATTGGATGATTGGTTGCCATGTACTTACGCCGCGATAGGGTAAGCCCAGCTTCAGAAATTGCTTGAAATGCACAAGGGCCACTTCGCCATTTTCGAGTCCATTACCCTGCGATCGCTTAGTGAGAATCCGAATATCTTTCGTCATCGGATCATCCAGACTATGATCGGCATTCCAAACTATTTTGCATGGCATCTCATCAGCGTCATCAAGGGATAGAGAATATACTCGACCAGTATTAGCATTGAGCAAGCTCGCCCGAATTGCCGTACTCCCAAAATCAATTCCCAAAATCCAAGCATCACTCAGGCTATAAACTTCTTTCTCAGGTGGAGGGGGAATCAGCGCCACACTCTGTGATTCCAATATTAAAGAATCAATATCGAAAACATTGTCGTTAGTGTCACTGATTGGTGCTACTGATGAAAGTCCAAGCTGCTCGCGGCGATCGTCAAGTAATGGTTGATTAAAATTAAATGAGTTCAAATCCTTTAGTAAATCATCCCATTGGTTATCATTAACATCACTCTGAGACTTATTTTGACTATTACTTTGATTATCATTTTGTGAATCCGCAAACTCATTGAGCAAGAAGTCTTCAGAGTCATTCTCTAAATCAATGAAATCGGCGATCGCTTTCGCTTCATTCAATGATCTTACTGAAGAATTTAGCGGTGAGCCCTTTTCGGTAATATCGGCAAAATCATTCAGTTTGCTATATTCCAAAGAAGCAAAAAATTCATCTGCGGATAGGTTTAAGGCTTTAAAACTATCGTTTTGAAATTTGTTAGTAACTGGCCGCACTAGATTAGATTGCATCTGATCTAGTGCCATGCTCCAATCATCATTTTCTAATTGAGTAATATTTTTTTCGACAACTGGTAGCTCTTTCTCGATCGCTACAAATCCAGTTGGTGCTAGCGTATCGATAGAATTTACAGGCTCTATCTTAATAAAACCTTGTAAAATCGTATCTAATTCTTCTTCGATAGATTCCATCGGCTCAAAAAACCCAATCTGAGGAAAACTAATCTCAGAAGAATCAATCGGCTCTTGCATTGTCTCTGCACCAAGATCAAGACCGTCATAGCCTTCACTTGCTGGGACTTGCATGGTTGTATCAGGTTCTTCTAATTCAGGCACACCAAATAACAGTGTCTCAAGATTGCTCTCATAATCTAGATCATCAAAATTAGTATCTATTTCGAGACTAGTTAACCTTTGATCAATTGTTTCAGGCGATCGCACAAACAACTCATCTAGTTCATCACTGGTGTCAAAGGGAGTTGCTTGTGAATATTTAGCTGCATTTTTAGCAATTACTTCCGCAAAAATTACATCATCCCTATCGTCAATATTAGATGATGCATTAAATGGAAGAGATAAGTCGTCACTCTCATCATCTTCTTTTATGTCAAACAAAGAATCAGGATCATCAAAAATTTCAGGGATCTCGTTAGAGACCGCCGCAAATGGAGATAACTGCAAGTCAACGACAATTTCTGATTGTTCATTGGTGCGATCGGTATTAGCAGCATTTCTATCGCTTGTCTCTTGGACTGAGATATCGATGATTGTAGGATAGGCTTGTGACGCTTCAGTTTCCCAATCGATTAAGGCATAGGGAGTATTACGAATAAACTGGTCAATGCTAGCGGCGATCGATGGATTGGAGTCAGTTCCAGAATCAAGACGCTTCAGATCGGAATTTAACTCATTAACTAATGAGTCTTCCCATTCTGCAAACCCATAATCATCTATATTTTGATTAGTGAGTAAAATTAGTGACTCATCTGAATCATCAGCGTGGTCGCTAAGAGAATTATTCAGAAACTGCTCAATTTGGGATTTTACGCGCTCGTCTTGAACATCTTCAATTGTATTTATTGTACTTAGGTCTATCTCAGAAGATTCAATAGAACTAATTTGAGAGTCATTAAAAATATCTTGATCAGATTTCAAATCATTGAGCGTTAATGACTGGGATTGCGTCTGGGTAGGCAATTTTGCCATATCAAGGTCTTCATTACCCAGCCATAACAATAAATCCTCATCAGCAGACACATCAAGCAAATTTGTCGTGAAATTAGGTCGATTACTACTCTCTTCCAACCATGCCAAAAGTTCAGGATCGTCAATTGCCTCTCCAGACTCACTCACTGCTTCTACAGGGAAATTTGATGCAAGCAACTCAAGATTGTTACTCTCCTCTTCGCTATTTCGGATCTCAGTTAGTGGCTCATCAAATCTTTCAACGATTTGGGTTGTGGACACTACATCAAAATCAGGATTCAATTCGCGAGCGGCGATCGCACTTTGAGGATCGAGAATAATGCTTGTGCCGAAGTCTGCTAGATCGCTCAGAGGGTCAGGCTGTGTTTCTATAATTGACTGCTCAAATAGTGTGTCAGTGGGCGCGTCTAATATACTTTCCAATTCAGAAATTTCTGATTCTATAAATTCTTCCGCATTGTTAATAGAAACATTTACAGCCTCATTATCTACAGGACTTTCGACATCATTTTCTAGCTCTGACGATAATAACTCATCACTAATACTTTCTACTTCTAGAGGTTTGGTCACAACTTCAAGAACCTCAACCTCAATAGTTGATGATTCAAGCGGTTCGACGATTGGTTCGGCGATCGCTTCGCCAAACTTATCCCCAGCTAATAAAGCATTAATCAGATTTTCATCAGCAGGCTCGGTAAAAGTCTCCAGATATCGGCGGGGAATATCGTCTGGTAATTCAGGCAGGATGTTGACAGGCGATGACACCGCAGCCGCGCTTGACGACTCAATCCGATCAACTAAGGCGCTAATTAAGGCTTCACCCTTCTGCTCAAGGGTTTCCATATAACCAAGCTTAGTCGCGATCGCAGTCTGGTAGCCTTGGATGTCCTGTTCTAGCGATCGAAATGTGGCATTAAACATTTGATCTAGATTTAGCAAAAAGCGATCGGTTTGCTCCTGAACCTTGTTTGCCAATTCTTCTTCTGGGTTAGCCGTAGCAATTGCAGACAGCGAATCAGAAACCTGATCGCGCACATAGCTGTCAACCGATTGTAGCGATCGCTCTAAGGCTTCTTGCTGCGTAGTTTGAAATTCTTGAAACTGTTGCATCCAAGTCACGCGGTCAGATTCTAGCTGCGAAATTTCTGCGTTTAATTTTTGTTTTTGTTGATTTAAACTAACTAATTCTTGGCTTATTTGCGATCGCTGTTGAGATTCGACAATTTTATTTAAATTCGCCGAAATTTCGCCTACCATCAGCGCCCTCTCTACGGCGAGAGTTTGGCTAACTACTTGCTGCACTGATTGCTGGACTGACTCTTTGACAACTTGTTGCAATGTCTGCTGAATCGCTTGCTGGAGCGAAGCAATCATGCGATCGTTGACAAATGTAGAATTGGGTTCAGGTGTACTATTCGTCATTGGGCTAGTCTCCTTTGTCAAGCTAGATTTAGTGCCAAATACGTCGCTAACTATTGGGCTAGCTAATAGGGGTGGTCGCAATATCTCTAGTTTATCTGTTTTAAATTGTCCTGTCCTCATTTCCCTGCTATTTACATCATTGAGATCGGCATTTTGATAAATTTGTCCTTTCAGGCGCGTCACTAAAGCTTGGTGTTGCTGCTCTAAATTACCTACATGGGAGTCATCAGGTAAGCCTTCGAGATGCGATCGCAACTGTTTTAGCTGATCTCTTTGGTGCATAGCATCTGGAGATGCCTTCCTTGATACTGACCCGATCGGGCGGCTCAGTAATGTATTAATTTCATCAATTAAACTATCAATCAGAACTTTTGACATAGCGCCCCCTAGAAGACCTCTATAACGACAACAAATAATTTGCACATAATTAAGCTAGTAAATAGCATATAAACAAGCTATATTAATGCCCTAAACTTTAAAGCCAAATTTGTTAGCAGACAATAGCACAAATTTCCCCAGTTTCTTGCTAATATCCTAATGATTTTCTTATAATTTATTTGTGGGTTTCTAGAGAATATGACTATAAAAAATGACTTGCAGGTTTCCCATTTGTTTTTGATCGCTCAGTCATTTCGGAGATTAAGCAAATATTTACTTGGTTCCGCGATCGCGACTTTATCAACTTTAGCGATCGCGGGTGGGGCGGTTGCCGAGCGCCGTGAAGTCGATATTCGGTTATTAGTCAACCAAGATGAGGGTTTTGCAGTCATGACTCGTAAGGCTGAGATACTAGCGCGATCGGCGGCTCAACGTACATTTGATCGCGACGTTCTTGTCTCTGATGTATCGGTGAAAGTCACGGCTCAAAACCCGAACCAAGATCAAGCCGCAATTATCTTGCAACTGATTGTTTCCCGCAAAGAATGGTCAAGTCGTCCTGATCCTAAACTATGGGCAACCTATTTCCCCATGGCAAAAACATTAATAGGCATCAAATAAACAACAAAAAAGGGGGCGCATTGCGCCCCCTTTTTTGTTGTTTATTTTTAGAACGAGAATACAGTTCTCAAAGTACCAACGAAGATTGTGCTTCCAGTTGTGTTGTTAGGATTGAAGATGAACTGGACATCAGGAGTAATGCGGATGTTGTTTGTGACTGGGAAGTTGTAGAACAATTCCAAGTTGGTTTGAGTTGAGTTGCCGATCTTGCTTTCGATGAAAGGCTGACCAACAGCAACTCCAGCCATTGCGCCTTCCTTGAACAAGTCAGGGAATGCAACACCAGCCATCCAAGTTTGAGGACTCAAGTTAGTAGCTGTGGCTGGGTTTGTAGCACCAAGTCCTGCTGTGAAAGGCGCAAGAGTAGAAAGAACACCACGGTTGTCAAGTGTGCCAAAGCCATAGCGACCAAACACTGCGATGCCTTTAGAAAACTTCCACTCAACATTTACACCACCAGCGTTAACATTAGTGTTGTTTACAGCGCCATTGGTATATTGTAATTTGAGAGCAAAAGGCTTATCGCCAGCAGCATTCTTAGGTGCAAATTCTAATTCAGCAGATGCCTGGTAGGTATCACCAAACAAGCCACGGTTGATTCCACTAGCAGCAGTAGGCTGGTTTCCAGTAGCTGCTAAGTAAAGACCACGCAAGCTGAAAGCACTCTTGCCAATATTCCAATCAAATGCTGCACCTGCGCCACCTGTTTGACCATTCACCAAAATCATCAGAGGGTTGTTAATGAAGAAAGTTGATGCAAAGTCAAAAGCTTCATTGTTCGCATAACTATTGACATCAATGTGATCATAGGCGTGCATTACAGGCCCGATAGATACGCGAACATCAGCAACATTGAAGTCATAACGTAAATTACCAAGTACAACAGTTGAACCACCAGTCAAACCTGTGTAGTCTTGACCATAGGTTTGAAATCCAATATTGCTTGCATTGCCGTTACTAGATGCGTTGTTGGTAGTAGTGCCAGCACCAAATGTACCTGGAATATTTGAGGTTCCGTTACCAATTTCTAATCTGGTTTTCAACAGGTCACTACCTGTGAAGCTGGTGTTGAGGTCTAAACGAACGCGGCTAGATACGAAGACATTGGTGCTGCTAGGAGTACCTAAAAGGTTGTTACCACTAGCACCCTGTACGGACATGATCGCTTCGCCAGAAAGCTTAGTGGTGGTAGAGAACTGTTGAGCTTCGAGCTTAGCCGTCTTCGCATCAAGAGCATCGACACGACCGCGAAGGGTTGCGAGTTCAGCCGCAAATTCTTCTTGAAGCTTTTGTAAAGTAGAGAGGTCTTCTTTGCTGACTTTATCAGCCAAACCTGCGGAAATAATTTCGTTGATCTTGTCCAAACAAGCATTTAAACCTGCCGCGAATTCAAAGCGGGTAGTTGCTTGCTTGCCACGGAAAGTGCGATCGGGGTAGCCAGCGATGCAACCATAACGCTCTACCAAGGATTGCAACGCGGTGAAAGCCCAATCAGTAGGTCTAACATCGCTAAGTTGAGATACTGAAGTTACATTTTGAGCAACTGGATCGCTCTTCATAGCTTGGCTAATTTGCGAAACACTTGTAGCGGTTTCGGCAAATGCAGGGTTTGCGGCGATCGCGCTAACAACACCCAATAGGGTTAAGCTGCCAGCTAGATTCAAAGATACTTTTTTCATTATTTGACTCCTCACGAGAGTAATGTTTAAGATTTGTGTATGTGGCGGTCTATACAGTGAAGTTGATTAGGTGTTTTTTCACCCTTTGCGGTGTCAAAGCACTTAGTTAATTCTAGCAAATCTATATGAATAGACTTAACCAAAATAACTTTTTACCATCATAGATACTGCTAATTTAGATACATACACATTAATTTAGCTGTATCGTAGCATACTCAGTCGAAAAATTTGATCATCTGATCAGGCGACCTTGAAATGCGCTATCTGCAATAATTTTAGCTATTAAGCGATCGCTATATTCAAATTTTTTTAACATGAGCTTTTTATGTCTTCCCCCAATCAAAACCTAGATTTAAGCGACATCGCTCAACAATTGGCTAGTGAGAACTCGCGCGATCGCCTTCGTGCTTTAGTCTCTTTACGAAACTTACCGCCTGATGAAGCAGTACCTTTGATTTTGAAGGTAATTGATGATGAAAATTTGCAGATTCGTTCGATGGCGGTATTTGCTTTGGGGCTAAAACATACGGAAGATTGCTTCCCTGTACTAGCAAAGATTCTCGAAACTGAGAACGATTATGGGATTCGCGCTGATGCGGCAGGAGCAATGGGCTATCTGCAAGATAATCGCGCCGTTGAGCCATTGTTACGCGCTTTTTATGAAGATACTGAATGGCTAGTCCGCTTTAGCGCGGCGGTATCATTGGGCAATTTGGGCGATGTGCGTGCTTATGATGCGTTAATTCAAGCATTAGACAGTGCTGAAACTATGCTGCATCAGGCGGCGATCGCCGCGTTAGGTGAGGTGGGAGATTTGCGCTGTGTAGACCAGATTTTGCGATTTGCTCAGGATGAAGATTGGCTGACCAGACAGCGTTTAGCTGAAGCTTTAGGACATTTAAAATGCGATAAGAGTCTGTCAGCTTTGAACTATCTGATTAAAGATGCTCATCCACAGGTATCGGCGGCGGCACGATATGCGATCGAGCGACTGGTGACTAAATAGTAAAGAAGCTACTTTGTAGCTTCTTTACTATTTAGTCACTGATGTTACGTGGAACGAAGACCGCCCTCACCCCCCAGCCCCCTCTCCCTAGGGGCTACCGTGTACACACAAGTTATCATCGATATTGTTAGATTCTAAAGATCCCCCCCAGCCCCCCTTAAAAAGGGGGGAGAAGATATTCTTCCCCCTTTTTAAGGGGGATTGAGGGGGATCTAAACCTTAAAACGTAGACAGGTAGGACTTGTGTGTACACGGTAGCCTAGGGAGAGGGGCTAGGGGTGAGGGTCTTAGAAACTTGTGCGTAATATGGCGTAGCAAATCATACTTGAAGATTGGAAGAATAACTGCTAAACTGATGAAGTTATATATGTGAAAATAATCACAACTAAATCAATAATGACAACCTTAAACATGAAAAAAATCTGTGCGGGGGGGGGTAGTTACTCTCTTGGCAAGCACTCTAGCCTTTGCAGCCTCTGCTGATGCGATCGGCTTTTCGGGCGCTTATGCTCCTGCCAACTTTACCTTGACCAATACCAATGCCAATGGATCTGTAAATACATTGGGCGCTCCAGCGTCCATTACTTTGACTGGTGGTGATAATAATTCTCAAATTTCTGGTTCTACCACCTACACTGCTCTTGCTGCTGCTGCTGGTACGGTTAGCTTTAACTGGAGTTACACGACACCCAACATCGATGCGGGGCTCGATCCTTTTGGCTTTGTTGTGAATGGTGGTTTCACTGTGCTTACTGATCCTTTTGGTTTGAGAAATCAAACTGGTACGACTTCCTTTTCAGTTATCGCAGGCGATACTTTTGGTTTTCAGTCTAATACTGCGGATAATTTTGGTGGAGCACCAACTACAACGA
>JBBRQX010000022.1:0-13411 GCA_038225745.1 Pseudanabaenales cyanobacterium
AGCGTGCGCTACAGCTTTTTCGGATTCAAGGGTTTTGAAGCGTTATGAATTAGTGATTAAAAAAGTAAGAGAAATGGAATGCCATGCTACATGAAAATAATTCCGAAACTAATGAATTAGAAAGTGAAGATAATGGTGAAATCAAACACGAATTAAGAAGTAAAGCAAAGAGCTTCCAAATACCAGCTAATCAGGTAGCGGCGGAGTTTGGTGAGGTGAATGTTTGGCGGAATATGCCAGAGGAAAATACTGAGATTGGCAAATGTCGGGTGGAATTTACGATCGCGATGGAGCCACAGGGAAGATTCGCTGAAGGTTGGCGGACGGGACTGGCTCTAGACGCTAGCGCTTCAATGAAGCGAGCCTATGGACGCAAGGTGGAGGCGCGAGTTGATCCTGAATTGTTAACTGATTATATTAAGCAAGGTCGCTTGCGTGCTTACTTGGAAGATGGTGAACCAACGCGGAAGATTCAGCGTGAGGCGTTTGCAGAAATTCAAGAACGTGGTTATGAGATTAACTATACGGAAAATATTTTGCAGCCATTAGTGCAGAATTTTACAGCTTATTTGGCGGGAAGTTTGGATAGAACTGGTAAGACTTCGTTAATTTATTGGGGCTGTGGCAAGGGGGATGAAATTCAAGTTTTAGGTGAGTTTAATGCGTTAAGCTGTCAGAAATTAGCGATCGCTGGCCCAGCCACATTTCAACTTGGCAAAACGACAAAGCTATTACCTGCGATCGCCCATTTTGTAAATGGATTGGCAAATGGACATTCTCCAGATTCGCATAGTCAAGCCCAGCGTGGCATGTATATCTTTTTAACCGATGGCAGAATTGATGATTTAGAAGAGGTCAAGAACTATACCAAGGAATTAGCGTTAGAGATTGCGGTCGGCAAAAGAAATTATTTAAAATTGATTTTGATTGGCATCGGTAATGATGTTGATCGCTATCAAATGCAAGAACTAGATGATTTTGATACGGGGTTAGATATCGATCTGTGGGATTACAAAATTGCTAGTGAAATGACCAGTCTCTCGCAAATTTTTGCAGAAGTGGTCAATGAAAATCAAATTATTGCTGAGAATGGCGCGATCTATGACGACGCAGGAAATTGCGTTAAAACCTATGTTAATGGCTTACCCGCTAAAGTTGATTTTGTGATGCGCGATGATTCGCAATGGTTTGAGCTAGAGGTTAGCAATCAACGCATTCGGCAAGCTGTGGTTTTAGGTGCAGCGATCGCCCCTTTAGCGAAGAAAGAACTATTCGATTTTGAAACTAAGGTAAATGAACGCGATCGCGATGTCGCGGTAATTAACCAGACCGAAGAGTCAAGCAGTTGGTGGAAAATATTAGCGGCTTTATTGATCGGTGCAGCATTTATCGGAACGGCGATCGCCTTTGGCGTTTTGATCAAGCGATCGGATGATTCCAAGTTTCAAAAACAATCTATACCCACAGTCATTAAAGAATCAGTACTTGAGTCAAAATCACCGTCTAATCAAGTTTCTAGTGATAAAGTTGCAGATAATTTCGGTAAATCTAGTAAAGCTACGCCTGATAGCTCTGGTAATAATTCAGAAAAACCGACTGTTAATAGTCCTACTAAAACGACGAGTTTAAACAATACAAATAATTTAGGAACTAATCAAAATTTAACGACTCAGTCAAATCAATCAAAAAGTAGCGATCGCAATAATCGCAATGTTAATACTTCGATTTTGCCGATCGCCAATCCAGAGATCGAAACAACCATCTTTTTTCCTTCTGATGAATCACAGCTAAGACCGCCCGAAGAAATCAAAATCGATAATTTCTGGGCGAAAATTCAAGGAAAGCGCGGTATTGTTCAAGTTAGTGGTCACACCGACACAACAGGTGAATATGCTTATAATCTTGACCTGTCACAAGCAAGAGCCAATGAAGTAGTACGATTATTACGCGATCGCGGCTTAGATAATAATTACAAAATCACCTTTGAGGCTTTATCGTGGGTGCAACCACTGCGAAAAAATAATACAGCAACGGATAAAGCCTTTAATCGTCGCGTGGTTTTACAATTTAAAGAGCAACGCTAAATTTTTATCCATAACTTTAGTTTAAAAATTCAAATGCTTGTAATAGTCGTTTACAATAGTAGGGGTTAAGTTTTTACCTTATAAGGTAGGCTCTAATCTTAAAATTATGAACCCTGAGGATATAAGCGAATGCTACATCGCAAAATATATCAACTTTGTGAAGCCAAGAGCGATGTTTGGATTTACCTGAGGGATCAGGGACGTTGGCTAGAGAGAGCCAGAATATTAGATATTGAAGGCGACGTTGTCACTATTCGTTACGAAACCGAGGACGAAGACGAAATCTCCGCTTGGGAAGAAATGGTCAGACTGGAGAGTATTGGCGCTGTGACTCAAAGATTATCATCGGTAACGAGAACGGGGATGTCATCGAGCGATCTGTTGGTTTCTGATGATTGCCCTGAAGCTGAACAAATCCGCCCGCGCTTTGATCCTGATAAATAATCAACAAAGACGGAGTAAAGCGATCTTTGGTTATAAGCATAGAGTGGGTGCAATGCATCCACTCTATATTTTTTGTATATAGCGCTTTGCGCTGTTATAAAACCCAGAAATTTTTTTAAAAGTGCTGCTTCGCGGCACTTTTAAAAAAATTTCTGTACTACTCAAAGCCTCAATAACTAAAACAGAGACTAAAACGATGCAACCTGCTGACCTGACAACACTTGTAGCTTTGACCCACGAGCTAGATCTAGCTTGTGTGCCTGCGAGGTTAGAGCAGGTACATCAAAGCGATCGCCACACGATTCATTTGCAATTACGAACTTTAGAAAAAAAACAATGGTTGTTGCTGTCTTGGCATCCGCAAGCAGCGCGAATACATTTATGTACGCCGCCACCAAAACAGCCTGATACTTTTACCTTTAGCCAACAAATTTTGCATCAGGTCGCAGGATTTGCCCTTGTTTCCGTGAAGCTTACTAGTCCTTGGGAGCGGGTAATCGATCTGCAATTTGCCAAGCGCCCTGATGACGCGGTGCAGTGGCATCTCTATTTAGAAGTCATGGGCAAATATAGCAATGCGATTTTAGTCAATGCTAATGATGAAATCGTCACCGCCGCCCACCAAGTCAGCAGCAAGCAGTCGCGAGTGCGTCCGATCCAAACAGGCGATCGCTACGAATTACCGCCCGCGCTCCTCGAAGCAATTCCTAATCTCAGCGAATCATTTGACTCATGGCGCGATCGCCTGATCCTGATTCCTAAAGAAATTAAACGCAATTTACTCAGTAATTATCGTGGTGTTAGTTCTTCGTTAGTGCGATCGCTATTGGCGATCGCTGATTTAGATGGCGATAAAAATGTTGCGGATTTAAATATATCTGAATGGGAAAATCTATATCGAGCTTGGCAAATTTGGCTGACTTGTATTGACAAAAAGCAGTTTTATCCACATTTGGAAGCAAAAGGATATGCCCTCACCCCTAGCCCCTCTCTCGCAGGAGAGGGGGACAAGACTCTTTCTCCCCTTCTCCCTAGGGAGAAGGGGCTGGGGGATGAGGGCAAACCTTCACTATCAGTTAATGATTTTTGCGATCGCTACTATTCCCAACAAACAGGGCAAGTCGCTTTTCAGCAATTGCATCAACAAATTAGCCAAGCAATCCATAATCAGTTAGCGAAGTTAACGATTAAAGAAACAGAATTTCTAGAACGACTCAAACTATCTGCTCAAGCTGATGATTTTAAAAATAAAGCAGATTTATTAATGGCGCATTTGCATCTCTGGAAAATTGGTATGAAAGAGATCACGCTT
The DNA here is from genome assembly GCA_038225745.1 of Pseudanabaenales cyanobacterium. Taxonomy (GTDB): domain Bacteria; phylum Cyanobacteriota; class Cyanobacteriia; order Pseudanabaenales; family Pseudanabaenaceae; genus Pseudanabaena. Next base: position 3,841 of record JBBRQX010000022.1, read on the forward strand.
CAGGATTTTCATTCAGATCGATTGGTAATTATGCCTCTCGATCCAACTCAAAACGCCCCCCAGAATGCTCAATCCTTTTATAGAAAGCATCAAAAACAAAAGCGAGCAGCTTTAGCGATCGCCCCTCTCCTAGAATCCGTTCAGCAAGAACTTGCCTATCTCGAACAGGTTTCCACCGCCGTTAGTTTATTGGAACAAAATGAACTTCCTGATTTACAAGAAATTCGCGCCGAACTAGCCCAGCAAGGCTATCTCAAAGTCACTGCCGAATATGCCCCACGCACAAAAGCCCTTAACAAAAAGAACAAAAGTAATCGCACTAAGCAAGACGAAATTCCCAATTGCCACCGTTTCACTACTCCCAATGGTTTTGAAGTTTGGGTAGGTCGTAATAATTATCAAAATGATTTAATTTCCTTTCGTATCGCAGGAGAATACGATCTTTGGCTCCATGCTCAAGAAATCTCTGGTAGTCATGTGTTACTGCGCTTACCTGCGGGAGCGATCGCGGAAGATCAAGATCTCCAAATCGCCGCCAACTATGCCGCCTATTACAGTCGCGCTAGACAGAGCGATCAAGTTCCTGTTGTTTGTACGATTCCCAAGTATGTCTTTAAGCCCAAAGGTGCAAAACCGGGAATGGTGGTGTATACACACGAAAAAATTATTTGGGGACAACCAACCGACTTAAGAAGTTAAGCCCAAAAAGCTGTAGCGCACGCGCAGCGTGCGCTACAGCTTTTTGGGCTTACTTTGAGATTAGCCAATTACGGCGAAAGAACTTCGCTAGATCGGACTCATCGATCGCCAGACAAATCGGACGACCATGGGGACAAGTGCGCGGATTGCGAGTTTGTTGCCATTGCCAGAGCAGATCGCGAATTGTGGACATTTCTAACTTTGTGCCATTGCGAATCGCACTCCGACAGGCTGCCGTCGCCCTTGCCATCGTGGGATCATCCTGCTGGCTCATCTCTTGCAAAATCACGGCGCAATCTTCATGACCGATTAAAATCTCAGGCAGCGATCGCACTGCCCATAAGTTATTTCCGAATACTTCAATTTCTAATCCCAATGATTGCAAGCGTTCCAGCCGATCATCAGTCAGATCCTTTAATAAAATTGGTTGCTCAATTGGCACAATTTGCCACTGAGTTTCGATTTGCTCAAACAGAACCCGCTCATGGGCAACATGCTGCTCGACTAGCCACAAACCGCCAGCATGTTCCGCCAAAATATAAGTATCAAGCACTTGCGCGATCGCCTTCAATGATGAATTAGGCTGATTAAAATTCTCATGTTTCGCAGGAACCAAATAAGAAGTCTTACGTTCCGCCGTTCGCAATAGATCGTTAGTAGCGCTAGTATAACTAACTTGAGAACTTGGCGATGGCACTTTAAGAACTTCGGTAATACAATTTTTTAACTGAGTTTGGATATCTCCTAAATCTTGAATATAGGCTTCAGCCTTAGCAGGATGTCGATTCCAGTCGATGCGATCGCATGACAAATTTAAATTAACAATGCAAACGGGAAAGCGATTGCGTGGCAAAGTTCTCTCTAAACTAGAGAGAATAGTTTGTTCTAACTCAGGGAAATTAATCAGTCTGCCATTGAGAACAATTTTCACCCAATCAGCACGGCGACGCGATAGGCGATCGGGCAGTCCGAGCGTGATGGAGAAGCCCTCACCCCCAGCCCCTCTCCCTGAGGGCGAGGGGAACAAGAGTTTCTCTTTCTCCCCCTCTCCCCTAGGGAGAGGGGGCTGGGGGGTGAGGGCAAACTCTTTATGAGTTAGATCATAAGGCTGAATCGAGCTAACAATTTGCGGCAAAATCTCACTCGTATTCTCTCCTGCCCAAATCGTGATCCATTCTTTTTGATCGAGATTTACTTGCCAGTTAATTTGGGGATTGGCGATCGCCATTTGTTGAACTTGTAATTGCACCTTACGCACCTGTTGCGAATTACTGGGTAAAGATTGCAAGCGATTGGGATAACGAGAAAAGAGATTACGAACTGTGACGACTGTGCCTGTTGCGATCGCCACCACTTTTGGGTTAGTTTGCAAATTGCCATGCTGATCGTAATTAGCTTGATAGCCGACTGGCTCTAAGATTGGACGGCTACAAATACTCAAATCCGCAAGTTGAGCAAGACTATACAGCGCCTCACCCCGAAAGCCTAAACTATCAATTTGGCGTAAATCTTCGGCATTGTTAATTTTGCTGGTCGTATGCGGTGTTGCTGCTTGAGATAAATCCGCGATCGCCATGCCACAGCCATTGTCACTTACCTGCACCGAGAGCGTCTCTGTCCAAATCGAAATCACAATCCGCGTTGCTTTGGCATCGATCGCATTTTCCGCGAGTTCTCTCACCACCGCCGCCAACGAGTCAATCACTTCACCTGCGGCGATGAGATGTACAACTTCTATCGGTAATGTATGAATAATATTTGGCATATTCTGTATGTTTGGCATTACTTACCCCAAGCGCTCTTTTAGCCAAAACTGCAAAGTTGGTAGCGCAATCCGATAACCATATTTTGCACCATAAACTAGTCCTTTTTGCTCCAAACTATCCAGCGCTCCTTGCAAGCTTCCGCCCTTAGAAAGTTGATGCTTTTGAATGTATTCACGACTATGAGGGCTAACCGTGGGATCGATCGCCAAGCTCTCTAATACCCGCACCTGAGTTGGTGGTAATAGCATAATCAAGGACTCAAAGGTAGGCGCAAGGTCTTCGATTAGGGCAAGCATATTCTGATGAACATGGTGCGATTGAATCAAAAATTCTGATTTAGCATCTTTTTGAGTTAAAGAATCAATCCAAATGCGTCTGATTAAGGCGATCGCATCGCTAAGATTCCCTTGAATATATTCTGTAAATAGCGGCAATGAATTAGTAATTGGATCGAACTTCAAGCCCTTTTCTTGCATCGTTGGTTCTAGCCATTCGCAAAGCTCAGTATTACTGAGCGGTGGAAGCTCAACCACATGCAGACTCAACTTGTGCATCCAAGGTTCAGGAACCGTAGCAATCAAGATATAACTCACCCGACTTTGCAATTGAATCTCTCGCCGCAAATACTCTTCCCATTCACCTTTGCGATCCCATGAGCGAATATGTGTGAAGTTATGCAAAACGATCGCCACCCGACAATCAAGCCATTCCGCCATCTGTTGCGGAACACTCAGCAAATTCTCAAATAAATTCCAGATTCCTGTAGATGAGAGCTTCCAAAGCATCTGAGGTTTGGACTTAAACTCAAAAGTAACGGACTGGTCGATAAGTAACTCTTGCAACTTCAGGATTTCTTCAGGGCGATCAAACGTATTTAGTAAACTTGCAGCCAATAATTTCAAAAAGCGATCGCCATCGGTTGCCCGCAAACAATCCACAGTAATCACTCTCGCACCAGCTTTGCGAGCCGCCCATTTCACCAAAGTTCTGCGACCACTTCCAGCCACCCCAGCGATCAACAAATCACCATCTTCTAACAAAATTTGACTAATTTGTTCTAATTTTGATTGTCTGCCCACCAATCGCTGCGGCAAAAATGGATTATTAATCATATAATTTCGCCCATTTGCACATTGGCACGTAATAAGTGAATAATTCCTAAATAATTTAAATTTATTTGCAAACAACTGATAACCAAGGAATTTCAAAGCAAGATATATGTATACAGTATATTTTGTCTGACTTGATATGTGCAGAATGGGATATTCATCAGCTAGTCCGCGAGCAGTGCCAAGTTAAATCTCAAGAGAATTGAAGTCGAAGTTGGACAGTCTTCACATCAACAGAATAGCGATCGCCTATCCTTAAAAACATGGGTTAAAATACGAGTTAACTAAACAAAAACTAAGTTTATGAGTATTAAGTTAGATTTGCCTAGTCCATTAGAGCAGGATTTATCTATAGAAGCATCAAGTCTAAATATGAGCTTATCTGATTATATTCTTAAAGTTTTGATGTTTAGACAGAGTTGGCAGATTTTAGAAGAGATGGAAGATGCTGAAGATATCGCAGATGCTGAAATTGCTTTGCAGGAAGATGGTTTCATCTCTTTGGTAGATGTTAAGAGGGAATTAGGAATTAGTTAGATGTCATACGAGGTTGGGTTTAAGCCTTCTGCTTTGAGAGAGATTCGGAAGTTAGATGAGGCGGCTCGGAAAGTAATTATCGCGGAGATTGAGTTGCTTTCGGATAATCCTCGCCCAGATGGTTGCAAAAAGCTGAAAGGAGAAGTTGATTTATACAGAATTCGTGTTTTTGGTAATTATCGTGTTGTTTATGAAATACTGGATCGTAAGTTGATAGTTACTGTAGTTAAGGTCGCTCATCGGCGCATTGTGTATCGCTAGTACAGGGTGGCTCAAGTAAAGTTACACTTGCGAGTCTGAGATGACAGTCTTAATCATTGTTGAAGGGTATCCATATTTACGCTGTCTTGTACTAGTGAGAATCGGTCGCCTCTCACAAAACTAAAATCACAGCGATCGCATCACTTGCACCAACAGCGATCGCAAGTTTTTTAGCACAGGTAAAAAGATAACGAGAATGCGATCGCATTTAATCACATTTTGTAATCATCATTTTTTCGTGATTTCGCGATCGCTTATTTTCCAAACTCCATTTTCTTTCAGGAAAGTCCAACGCACTACTTTGTCGTAATAATCTCCTTGAGTGGGATCTAAGTTGCCATTTTGGTAATAGACGTACTTTTCAATGACCCGAAGTTCAGCAACTGCGCCGCTATTGCCGTTGTAATACATCCGTTTTCCTACTCGCCCCACAGAGCGAAACTCATAACGATAAAAACCATTATTAGCTTGCATCCAGCCAATTGCTTCGGTTACTTCTTTACGAAGTTTACCTGTAGTTAGCTCGTCAACAAGTTGACGGTTGAATGGTGGTGCAAAAATACTTGATTTAGCATCTAAATAGCGCTTGACTAAAGCCTGAGCAAGTTCTTCTGAAAATTCTTCAGAGATAGGAATAGATGCGATCGCAGTAGGTGTGGGATTTGAAGTAGAAATAGCTATTTCTTTAGATGGTGGAGTTGTCTGAGCAATTTGTTGCTGAGCATTAGTGTTTGTTTGCTGAGTATTAGCGTTTTGGGCGATAGATTGCTGGCGCAACATATTTTGAATAGTTCCCCATGCCCATTGACTGCCTAGAATAACTACAGTGCCTCCCGCCATAGCGCCCATAATAATTCCATAGATTTTCCAGAGGCGTTGTTTTTCTTCATTATCTTGCTGGTTACTCATAAATTTATCTACTACCTTTATTCAAATATTAAAAAAATCGATTTTTAAGTTGATCTCAAGCGAATGACTTCAACAAACTCACTGCCAATAATTTTAAGATTGCCATCAACTAATCCAACTACATAAGAGCGTTTTTCCTGTTGACTTGAACCATCACTCCAAATGTAAGTATTAAGTCCTTGAAAAACGATAGAATTATCTCTTTTTAAAACCATAGATAGTTCATCTACAGTTACTTTTTGGAATTGCCGAAAGAAATTAACATCAAATTCCTTAGCCAAATTTGGAGAATATACAGAAGCAGCTTTGCTAAATTCTTTTTGGGATATTAGCAAATACAAAGAGATGATTAACTGTCGAGACTGTTGTTCGTTGACCGTAGAACTTGGAGATATTTCCGACCCAACACTATTAGGTTTTGCGATAACCTTGCTTGGCTCCCCAACTTCTACGCCTGAAAAACGGTTTTTGATAAGAAAATCTCGAAAAAGATTGGCTCTTTCGATGCTTATAAATGATGCAACTTGCACAGATTCTATATTTTTCTTTTCTCTTGGCTTTCTAATTGCATCTGTACAAAAGCGAGTCTTAATTGCTTGTAAATTAGCATCGGAATAAGCAATAAAGACTGGATAGAGATCGATAGGGTAAGCTCTCGTATTCGCTGGCAAGGGATCGCCACATGCACTTTGAGGATACGATGCTTTTTCAAAAGGATTTTCAGCTTGTGGTGTTGAGAGTTGAGTTGGTGATGAACTGGGACTAGGAGTTATATTAGTCGGTGGACTTGGCACAGGAGGTGCAGTTACAATGCTGTTTTGTAATGCGCTTTTTCTGTTGTTTTCTTGAATAGCGCCCCAAATCCATTGACTTGTTAGAACAAATACACTACCTCCAATCATGATTCCTATAAAAATCATGTATATTTTCCAAAGCCGTTGTTTTTCTTGTTCGTCAGACATAATCGTTTTTCCTTTGTTTTTTAAGTCTTTCCTCGATTTTTAAAGCTTGTTCATACTCTTCTTTTCTACGCTTATCTTCAATATCTTGTGAAGCCCCCAACTCTTCAAATTGAGAATCAATTCCATGCCTTTCTTTTGCTTTATCAAATGTATCTTTGATTTGGGCGGGGATCGAGTCTTTGGGTAAATTATTTATAACCACACGCTCAATAAGATCTTGTGTCGGAGAAACAACATTATCGTAAGTTTTTCCTAATCCAACTATTCCTCCACAAATACTTGTAAATATTGTCATGCTAGTAACACTCTTTTTAGAAAAATCAATAGTTTTATTAATAGCATCAGAGATTGCACTAGAGATTTTGTTTAGAGCAGAAGCATCATCTACTTTTTTTTTATAGCTTCATCAATTTTTTCGTTTAATGCCTCAATTCGGTCATTTGCCTCCTTAAGTTGCTCTTTTTCTCCATTTACAGCTTCTTTTGCATCACTCAAGTCCGCTTCACACTCGGTTTCAGCCGACTCAATATCTGCATAAGCATCATCACGCTTTGCCATCTCACCTTGAACTTCTGACTGTTTCGCGCTCATTTCTGTAGCAATCCTCCCTAATTCCTCTTCACATTCTTGGGCTTTCTGTTCTTTTTCCTGCACTTCTTTTTGAATATCAGCTTCAACCGCAGCACGAGCTTCACCTTCCATTTCGCTTAACTTTTGATTAAGTGACTCTAGTTTTGATTCTAAAGCTTTAACCTCATTACGATTTTTTTCTAGCTCTTGGATCTGTTCATCTGCTTCTTTCTCAGCGTCTTCAATATCGCCAGATAATTGCTCAATATCTGACGCATCATCCGATCGCTTTGACTTCTTAGTATCTTTCATTATTCTTCGCTCCCTAATAAGTGATTAAGCTCTTCTTGCATTCGTATAATTTGCTTCTCTTTGAGTTCAATACTGGACTTGATAGCCTCGGCTCCTGCACCATGTTGTCGTTGCTTTAGCCTCTCAACAGACTCAACTAGCTTCTGAATATCACTTTCATACTTGCTGACGATCGCCTGACGATCTTGATTGATCAAAGATGACATCGCCTTAGCTACTTCTGCATCGGTGTAAGGAGTTGATAGTACCTCTCCGACACCATCTTGAGCTTTGAAGTTCAGAGTTTGGACACGCTTTGCTGCATCCCAACCTGGAACGTAGTAAAACGCTTCACCAGCAGAAAATATCCCTGATAGCTGCATTTCACCTTCAGTCAAACACATTGATCGCCCTAGATATTCGCGATCGTCAGGAGATGGTAAACGGTGCATGAGTTTTAGGTTTGTGGCATCAACAATTGACTGAGCTAAAGCCGCAGGAGATTGATCGACAATCACCACACCCTCACCCGCCGATCGCATTTCGCGCATAATTTGAGCAAACTTGTCTACCACCTTGGCACTTGCCCCACCACCCTTATCAGAATGAGCAGGATTGCCAAGCATATTGTGAGCTTCTTCAACCAAAATCACATGGCGCAAATCAAGGTCAGTGACTCGTTCACCTGATCGAATGGGTTTAAAGTTACCGATGCGTTGCGATCGCACATACTCAAATACAAATGACAGAATAAATAGCGAAAATAGAGCTTGTTCTTCTTGGTTTAAGCCTCCTAATTCAAAAATAATTGGCTTGGACATGAGCATATCCATCGGAATTGAGCGATTGGCTTCAAACATCAAACCCACTCCACTTTTGGCAGTGAGTCGATATAGTCTCGCTCGTAATGCGCCCTTGATGCGATCGCCTACTTCTTTATCTTGACCGTAGTTTTTTAGAGCAATATCCAGAACCTTATCAAACAGTTCTTTCATGGTTGGTGCAACTAGAGTATTACCATCCTTATCTTTGTCGCCGCCACGACTACGCGCAATGTCCCATTTATACTTCTCGTAATTGAGATCGATCGCCTCTTACATAAACGAAGGTAGAGGATCGTCAAGAGATAAAGCACCCATAAAACAATCAAATAATCGCGAGATATGTTCTTGCAGCGATACACCATCGATGACATCAAAGGGATTCATCCGAAATGGGGCGATCGTCTCCGATCCAGGAGTGAAAATCAATAGATCATCTTGGAACTCAGGTAAGCGCTTGAGAAAACGATATTCAGGCGTAATTTTAGGATCGAAAACGATAAATGGGATTTTGTGTTTACCCCATAGTTGCGATAGCAAGTTAAATGTCGTAGTTGTTTTACCGCTACCCGAACCACCAACAATGAGCAGATGGGTTTTCAGCTTTTCGATATTGAACTCACATTCTTCTTCGCTGCGGTAATAATTCCCGACATCAATCGTTTTACCGCCATCTTTTTCGGGTTTAGATGAAGTACCCGTATCATAAACGACACCCGTACAAGGTTGATTGATGGGAATTGGCAACCTAAAGAAAACCGAAGCTTCATCAAGATCAACGATGCGATGCAATCTACGCATCACTGACGGAGCGGGAAAACCCGTCGCATTTTCTGCTTCCCAAATTCCATTGGCGACTGCTTGCTCGTTAATATTGACTTGTAAAGCTGTTTGAATCGCATAACGGCGATCTGGTACGGGGCAAATCTTGGGTGAGTTAATGTTGCTGCTGCAAATAACCGCAATTTGATTGGCAACTCCTTGGCAAATATCTTGATCGGGGGAAAAAACTCGAAAACTGTAGAGAAAAGTGTTACCTGTGTAATATCTTTTCTTGATATCTTCATAGGTTGACTTTGCCTTTTGAGAGTTGCTGTCAGGGTCAATATCTTCTTTCGGTATACCTTTAGCAATATCACCAAGGTAGCCAAGATAGTCAGAAATTGTTTTCTGCTCGTATCCTGTGATCTTTGTCGGCACAAGGGTAATGTCTATACATACAGGTTGATCGTAACTTTGTAACTGCTCGTATAAAGCAGTCATGGTATTACCTTTATTCAGTTGCCAGCTACCAGGTGAGTAAAAGAACTTGTTATCTGCTTCTAACCACTGAAAAACTTCTTCGGGTTTGATAATTTCATAACAAGCAGGAACAGATTGCGAGTTTAACCATTCTGGCTGAGATTCAAAAACTGACTTTTTAGAAAACTGGTATAACTGCGATCGCAATACGCTGTTAATGTAGGTCGCTTGCTTGTCATTGATATTTTGAATTAAACCGCGATCGCCACCTGCCACCCTTGCCAGAAAATAAACCTGAATTGATGGCGTTGAACGATGCTTTTGTGGTGTATAGAGCAAGCGCAAGCTATAACCAAAAGTTACTTTCTCACGAGTATCATCCATTTGTGTATAAGCAAAATAAG
>JBBRQX010000023.1:0-13382 GCA_038225745.1 Pseudanabaenales cyanobacterium
CTGTTAGTTTTGAGGAGATTTTGCAAGTTATTTCTGATGCGATCAATTTTTCGTAGCGATCGCCTAAATCATTAGTATCTAATCGCTTTGGAAAACTTGATGATTGATTAAAATAGAACCTTAGCTAATAATCGCTATTTAATTTTTCAGGAAATTAAGGGCAATCGCTAGCAGTAAAGAAGACAAGTCTAGCATTAGAGAGAATTTTCTAATTGACATATTTATGATTAAATCCTAGAATAAACTGATTAAGATATATGCGAACATCCGTAAAAAGGTTTAAATGACAATACATATCAAAAAGATTATCAAGGAGAACATCTTTACTGATGATTTCAAGAACTTATCGGTAAATAACGAAATATTATTTGATTCAAACAACTTTGTTGTTATCTATGGTCCCAACGGTACAGGTAAAACCAGTCTAGCTCTTGTACTAAATCAGGATAAACAAGCCAAGTACACCATTGTAATTAACGGCAACACACACACTGAGGGAGATTCAAAAGTATTTCATGTTATAAATGACCAAAACGGTCGAAACATAATACAGGGTAGCACGGAAGATTTTATTCTTGGTGACAATATAAAAAGAGAATACGAACTTAAAAGGCAGATTGAAGAGAGATTTAAAAGCCTTTTTTACTTATTAGTAGAAAAATTAAAATCTGAATATCTAATCACGACAAAGAAGCATAATTTTGAGGAGTTAATAGAGGACAATATTCTAAAAGAATATATCTCAGATCTTGCTAATAAAGCATCAAAAGGTAGAAGTATTGAACGAAATAATTTTCTAAATCATTTCAATGGTCTCGAAAAAATAGAAGTTCCCACAATTACAGAAGATAAATTTAAATTTTTTGTCAGTGACTACAATAAAAAAGCTGAATCGATTATTAAAAATTTCTGTAGAGAAGTTAATTCTTCTCTATTGACGGCGGAAGAAAATATCAACAAAATTGAAGAGAGCGATGATGCTATCCACATTCTCAAAAAGTACAAACACTCAAATGAATGTATTGTTTGTGAAACAACAATTGAAAGGCAATCACTTCTTGAGAAAAAAGATTTACAAAGGAAGCAGTTCATTGAAGGTTTAACCGAACACACCAAAAAAATTATCGAAAAAATTATTAAAAAAAGTGATGGTTCTGATTTGTTTGGAATTCATTTATGCTTGAAGGAGGCGTTAAAAAATGGTGTGGTTGAAAAAGTAAAAGAGATATACGAAGAAATTGAGAACTATAAGCAAGCATATAAAATATTACTCTGTAACTTATTTGTTGACGAAATAAAAGCAAGTAATCTGAATGCCATTTCTGAAGAATATAATAGTCTTGTACAAGAAGGACCAAGATTTGAAGATGAAGACATCATCTTCATTGAGAAGTTTCTGAATGATTGTCTCGACAAAAGGATATCGTTAGAAAGAGATGGCAATAAAAATTTAAAACTACTTTTTGGAGGTAAAGAATTTCTAAATCATGAGCGCACAACTTTAATGTTAAGTAATGGTGAGCAAAACTTTCTTTCTCTTGCATTTGAGTTATTGAAAGCCCAAAAAGCTCCTGAAAACTTTATCATTCTTGATGATCCGATTTCTAGCTTTGATTCAATATATAAAAACAAAATTGCATATTCTATCCTGCGAATACTTGATTCAAAAAAGACTATAGTTCTCACGCATAATACTGATTTAATAAGTCTCTTAGAACATCAACGAAAGAATTGCTTTAATTTATATTTTTTAAATAATACACATGGCGAAGAAAATGGTTTTATTTTTATTAATCAACATGAGCAAAAGATTATACTGTATCTACATGAATTTATCAACTTATTAAGAGGTGATATTAAGCAATATATTGTCAATGAGAGTGCGTTTCTAATTGCAATTGTGCCTTTCATGCGTGGTTACTGCCAAATAATTGGAAATACTACACTAAAGGATGAACTGACTAAACTCATGCACGGATATAACAACAATATTGTTAATATTGCAAGCATATACAATGATCTATTTGAAACAGATGTGATTGAAAATGATTATAATATCTCAGCAATGGATATTATTTTATATGATGTAAATAGTGCTGAAACAATCTTAAAAATTGATAGATTTCCTTTGCTCAACAAAACATTAATGCATACCTTAACATATCTATTTTTAAGACTTTCAGTTGAAAAGAAACTTGTAGACAAGTTCTCAATAAACACTAATAAGTTTGATATGTTGACAAGTATTATTGCAGCATCATTTCCAAGAGACCAAAATGATCTATCTGCTACGGAAAATCGTGTATTTTTTCTTTCCAGAAAAACGCTACTGAATGAATTCAATCACTTTGATATGGATATGAATATTTTTCAACCAGCGATTGATATTACTAATAAAAATCTAAAAAAGGAAAAAAAAGAGATACTGGACAAGCTGGAAGCTTTGTAGTATTTATCTTAATTATTCAGTGAGTTTCATGAGTGTACTCATATTTTAAGCAAAATTATAATCTTCACTTACCGTAACTACCAAACAATCCCAACCAAATTTACAGAACAAATGTTCTGATCACTGCTTAGAGTTAAAGAATATGAAGTCTCCATTAGTCAGGCGATATCTTATTTGCAAGAAAGGCGATCGCCCTCAATATTAAGCTATCAAAAATTTTAAAAAATGATTTATCATAAAATATAGCTTTTCAAGTAAAATCCAATGAGTCAAGTCCTCACCCTCGAACTTAGCGATACCGACTATGCCGAACTCAGACATCGCGCTGAATTAGCAGGTACAACCATCACCGAATGGGCGATCGCCTCCCTAAAAGAACATAAACAACCTATCAAACCAAAATTACTCAATGAAATAGAAAAAGCATCTGCCCGTCAACGTTTTCGCCGCCATGCTGGAATAATATCTCTTGGATATGCAACAGGTGCAGATAATGAAAGCATTGACGCTGACCTCGCCAAAGCATACGCCAATGAGCTTGGAGAAATTGCATAGTGATATTTCTAGATACATCAGGCTTACTGTGTTACATCCATACCAGTGAGCCGCAACATCTTAGCGCCGTCAAAGCTTTCGATGCAGCAAATGTCTTCCTAACTCATAGCTATGTTCTATCTGAATTTGTCGCGCTAGCTCAAGTTCGGAATTTGCCGCGAATTGAATCTCTCACTTTCATAACTGATTTACTTGACAATCCAGATATTGCGACAATATGGGTCGATGAAGAACTGCATCAAGAAGCGGTCAATCTCCTGATGAATCGCATGGATAAAACATATTCGTTGTGCGATGCCGTTAGTTTCGTTTTGATGCGCCGCAGAAATGTAATGGAAGCTCTAACCACAGATCGTCATTTTGAGCAGGAAGGTTTTGTAAGATTGCTGACTTCTTAGCAATAAATGGAAATTATTTAAGTAGATAGAACAATACTTCAATCTCTAATTGAGAATGGAATAAGATGTTGGCATCTAGAAATTCCGTGACTTTTTGGCAACACTGCGCGAGACGGCGGTTAAGGAACAAGAAATCGCGATTAGTCAGGCGATCGCGAATATCATTAAAAACAAACAGCATCAAGAGTCCCAAGGTTATTGGCAAGCGATTAGCTTGCCCTTCATTGGCTTCTGTGCAGGGATGTTGATGATTGGTTTAGCGGCTGGTATGGTTTCGGGCTTGGCGATCGCGAAGGAACATGAAGTTAGTTAAATCTTGCTGAATTTGCTCATCCTTAGTCATACTTTCTGGGTTCTTCTTAATGATTAATGGTATTGATTAAGAGAAGGCTTAAGAAGTCAATTTTCTCAAACTCTTTTTTAAGTATTCTGAGATTTCGCGCTGGCTCTGGCTAATAAAACGCCAATTTGGATACCAATCATGCCTGCGATCGCACTGCCAACCAAATAAATAAGTAACATCGTAATATTACCTTTATCTAAGAATCCTCTCGATTCCAAACCATAGGTCGAGAAAGTTGTATAGGCTCCACAAAAGCCTGTTGTAGTCATCAGTCGCAACTCAGGCGAAATGATGCGAAGATTTTCGGTTGCTAGAGTCAAAATATAGGCAATGATCAAACATCCCGTAACGTTGATGAAGAATGTACCGTAAAATCCGAAATCTTTGCCAAAGATCGCTTTAGCTAACTCAGTTCCATAAAAGCGACTTAAGGCTCCAAAAATCGCGCCGATCGCTACACATAGTGCAAAACGTCCCTTCAAAAGATCCATTGTTTCTTGCCCTAAAAATAGATAACTTTGATTAAATGCTCTTGAATAAATTGTTAGGCGACAAAAAGCTTAGCGATCGCCACTCCTAAAATCACTGCAAGCAATCCTAATACTGCACTACCAGCCCAATAGAAAGCCGTTGCACCTACTTGTCTGCTACGCCACATCGTCAGCGTGTCAAAGCCATAGGTAGAGAATGTGGTGTAAGAACCTAAAAATCCAGTTCTAATTAATAGATCCAATTCAGTTGGATAGCCTGTGATTCCTTTAGAGACAGTAAAAAAGAATCCCACCGCCAAGCATCCTGTTAAGTTGATGCCAAAGGTTGCGTAAGGAAACTTTGTGCCAAATTTAGCTTTTGACCATTCTGTGATGTAAAACCTTGACAACGCTCCAAGCACTGCACCTGTTGCGATCGCAAAAACATTAGTTATATCTGACATTTTCGAGTAAGCCTTGTACCTAAATGCATACTACTAGAGGCTATTTATATCCGTCAATGTATAACGTGAATAGCTACTATGCAGGAAACAGATTCACTAAAACTTGACTTCAAAATCTTGTAAACAGGATGTTTTAAAATGTTGATTGCCCCAAAACAAAACCCCAAAAAGTTGTCTACCCCACTAAGCAATAATATACAGAGTTTTATTTTTCCTAGCCTAGATATTGTGCAAATTAGAAGCATCCCAAATTTACGCTAGCGAATGGATTTACCAAATCATCAAGTCCCATTTGCATGTCATAAATAAATGCAGTAAGTCCTGAGTTACCGTGCGTCCATAAAATGTCGATTGGTTAGGTATAACATTCCTGTGTTTTTACGTTGATTTCTTTGCCTTTTTTCGCGTTCATAGGATACCAAACAGTGAGGCTTAGTCCTGAAATATCCTCAAAAAGTTCAAACCGAAATCTGTATCCCTTATAAGGAGATACAATATCTAAAACTAAAACCGCAGAGTCAAATTTGACACTATCCCAAGGGACAAATTCATCACAATGATTGAGTACCCATATTGAATATTGCTCACCTCGGACTAGACATTCTCGTTTTCCCCTGTGGGAGTACTCTATTTTTACGAGAAGTCTTTGTGGTGAGTAACGCAACAATAAATTTTAAGATCATTTCTTTCTCATCATTTTTACTATTGGTAGCAACTTGGACTAGATAGCTGAAATCAAGACTTCTAAAATTGCTGCAACAATTGCTGCTGTCAAAGATAGAGTACAAAAACGACCATTAAAGCGACCCGTGCCTAATAAGCCAGTATTTCGTCCAAACGCAAAAAATAGAGACCAAGCTTGAGTTGCGCTGATATTTTCAAAGTTGTTGAAGTTGGGAGAAAAAATAGGAGACATGGCAGTTAGGTATTTAAGTTTTCTTGTATCCAATAGAACTTAACATTGCGACATTCATTTCGCAAGCCTTTTTCACGCTGGGCTTCATATTTATGTCATTTGAGATAAGTCTTTTTACTTAGTAATTGATGTTACATGGAACGAAGACCGCCCTTACCACCCAGTTCCCTCTTCCCTGAGGGAGAGGAGGAACAAGATATAAATATTCTCCTGTTTGGAGGTGCGAGAAGATTCATGTTTCGGCATGGACAGGATCAAATGTGACTTAGCTGACCTACTCCCTTCCCAGTAAAAGATTAGACGTTGCGGCGCGGAGCGCCGCAACGCTAATTCTTGGGTTTTAATGTCTATTTTTGTACTGGGAAGGGAGTATATTCTGTAATCCACAGAACAGGTTGCGGCGCAACCTGTTCTTTGGGTTTTGAGTTGTTTCCTATTTCCAGAGATTTTCCCAGAAGGGAGTTTCAACAGGATCGGGCAGACTAGAAATATTCATCTTGCGGCGAATATCGCCAATATTCCAACTCGTTAACTTTGCTAAGGTTTGGGCTTCCTTCTCAAAGCGTGGACGTAGCGATCGCTGATATTTTTTACCAGCATCGCAGGTCGTCTCGCCCTTAAATGGATATCGCAAAACATAGCGCCCTTGAAAAGATTCCTGATTGGAAGTTTCTTTAAAGTTCAAGTCTTCAGGGAAGTTGTCGCGATTGTAACGAATATGTAAGCGGGTGATGAACACTCGTCCATTATTGGGACTAGGGCGAAAACGGCGATTTGACGGCTGACTAGGATTTGAAGAGTCTAGCCAAAATACACCCGCTTTGCGAAGTTCTTCTTGCGAGAGTGGCTCAGCCGAGCAGGGATCACAGCTTGACATATCCCACGCATATTCTAAAAAGGCAACTTTACGTCCTTCTTTGTTATAAGAAGTCTTGAACATCGACTTATAGAAGTCGCCAAACTCGTTCTTCACATACACAGGAATATCATCACCCGATGGCATCTTAAGCGTGCGATAGTTGGCAACTTCGGCTTGTCCTTTGGGAGAGAGAATATAAACAAACAAATCTTGATCGCCATTAGCATTTAGCATTCCCAAACGAATCGGCAACATGAACTTTGGTGATTCATAAGCCATCATCAGAGGTCGTAATGATTGAGAACCCGTTTTGTTTAATTCACCAATATTCACCTTCGCCACAAAGAACTTCATGTTTTGGCGAATATAGGGCTGAAGCAGTTCTTTCGCTCCTTGAGGGATTTTGTAATCATTGTCAATTAGCCAAGATTCTAAACCATCGGAATCTTTGGCACTGAGAATGAGAATGTCATATTCTCCAACTGCAAACTTAGCTTCAATCGTGACTTGATAATTGTCGCGCCTTGCTTTTGATTCCATCGCTGGAGCGGCGGATCGCATTGCACTGCTCGGAATCATTTTGTCATAGGCTTCATATCTAGCACAAGGATCGGAGTCGAAGTATTCTACTAAGCGAGGGGCGCTAAAGGAATCAAGGCGATCGATGATCTTCTGTTCACCGATGCGAACTTGTTCTTTTTTGAGCAATACTGGCACTGGCACAACGAGAGCGAAGTCTTTGACATCGCCTTGATAGTCATTCGCCATCGTTAAAACGGTGCGCTTACCATCACGGGCAATTACCACCTGTGAAGCTTTATTAAAGAGACTAGCATCGGCTTGGGATACATAAAATCCACAAAAAGCAAAAACCACAGGGGAATAGGCGAAGACAACCAAACAAGCAAGGGCGGTACTCAAAAGCACACGCCAACTTAGAAATCGTTTCATGTATCTGTCCTTGAATATTAAATAGATTACTAAAACCAATATTAGTGGCGGCACTTCGTGCCGTTACTAATATTGGTTTTAGCTAGAAAGTATCTTGCTATAACGTTTCGGCAACCATTGGAAGCGTGGCGCGTTCCATAAGCGATCGCATAAAACTGTAAGCGGCGAAATCAAAAACAACGCATAAAACATCGCGTCAGCATTAAAGAAAACATTGCGGAAGATGAAAGCTAAAACTGCGATCGACATAGCCCAAATTAACCGTGCGATTTTGGCATTAGGAATGGAACGCGGATCGGTGATCATAAATAGCGCGAATAGCAATAAAGATCCACTGGTCAAGCGATGAGCTAAAACATCCCAAGTCCAACCTAGCCAAAGGTTTCGTAATCCTTCTAAAATTGCGTAGGATGCTAAAAACATAAAGCTCGTATCCCAACGCCCAACTTTTTTGAGAACGATCCCACCTAAACCAAGGAACACCAGAGCATATAAACTATCTTCGCCCCATTGTCCGTTAGAAACCCATGCGTGGTTTTCCCAAACAAAAGTATCGAGCAATAAAACTACGACTATGCCAAAGTTGGCAGGATTGAACCAATGTTTGCCATTAGTTCGGAAGATGAATTTGCTCGCGATCGCTAAAAATGACGCACAGGCGATCGCGCTATAGCTATCGGAACGCAATAACAGACTTAATCCCAATGCGGTAATCGTGGCACTTTTGAGCGATAGCCAACGTTCATGTTTTTGCGATGATGCTGGCGGAAATATGCTGACCATGCATACTTGGGTTAGCCAACAAGTCATAAAAGTGAGGGCGATCGCGATCGGCTTCAGTGACCAGTCGCGGGTACTCACACCTAACAATAAAAAAACTGACAGAAATAAAATCTGATAATCACGAGCATCTTTGAAAGTCGCAATACCAAAAGTGAAAAATTGGGAAAGCGATCGCGGTATCGCAAAAGGAAACTTCAATGACTGCATAGCTTTCTGATTAACCATAAAGTTTGCATCAGTATAAACTTACAGATTTTAGAAATATTGTCTGTTGCACTTTTTGTAACGATCGCTATAAAAATCGCTACAAGATCTGTGACAAAAATTTCTTTGTACGTTCTTCCTTCGGATTTTGGAAAAACTCTTCAGGAGTGGCCTCTTCCACAATCACACCACCATCCATAAATACAATGCGATCGGCGACTTCACGAGCAAAGCCAACTTCGTGCGTAACCACAACCATTGTCATTCCTGAATCAGCCAGCGATCGCATAACATCCAATACCTCACGCACCATCTCAGGATCGAGCGATGAAGTCGGTTCATCGAACAGCATGATTTTGGGTTGCATGGCTAATGCTCGTGCGATCGCCACACGTTGCTGCTGCCCCCCCGATAGCTGTAATGGATATTTGTGCGCCTGTTGCGAAATACCAACCCGATCTAATAGCTGCGTGGCAACTTCTGAAGCCTTTGTCTTTGACCATTTGCGAACCCATGACGGCGCAAGGGTAATATTTTGCAAAACTGTCAGATGGGGGAATAGATTAAATTGCTGAAATACCATGCCAACTTCGCGTCTGACTGCATCGATATTGCGATGATTTTCTGGTGATAATTCAAATCCATCAATAGTGATTCTGCCCTGTTGATATTCTTCTAAGGCATTAAAGGTTCGCGCAAAAGTGGATTTTCCTGAACCAGATGGCCCCATAATTACGACTACTTCCCCACGATTTACGGTCAGGCTTACACCTTTGAGAACATGAAAGCTGCCATACCACTTATGCACGTCTTGGGCGACAATCATCGGCTCAGTCATGGATGGATTTGGGGCTAATGTTTCTTGCATGGTGATTGAGTATGGTTTCTAGGATTTGGCTGGGCGGCGCAAAATGCTTTTGATAATTAACAAGGATTATATCGCAGTCTTTCTCTCCTTCTCCTGCGAGAGAAGAGATTACGCATAACAAAAAGCTGTGGCGATCGCTGCGCCTGTGCCACGGCTTTTTGTTATGCTTGCCTACTTATACACCTTCGCGGAGTTTATCAAGAATCGAACGATCTTCTAATGTAGAAGTATCGCTGGTGATTTCTTGACCAGAAGCAAGCGATCGCAATAGGCGACGCATGATTTTACCCGATCGCGTTTTTGGTAATGCCTCAGTGAATCGGATTTCACTAGGTCTGGCGATCGCGCCAATTTCAGCGACAACGTGCTTTTTCAACTCTTTAGAAAGTTCTTCACTAGGTTGGCGATCGCCTTCGAGAATCACAAAAGCAAAGATATCTTCACCCTTCAATTCATCGGGTCTCCCAACTACTGCCGCCTCTGCTACCGCAGGGTGTGAAACTAGCGCCGACTCGATTTCCATTGTTCCCAAACGATGACCAGCGACATTGATCACATCATCAACGCGACCCATCACCCAATAATAGCCATCCTCATCTTTGCGAGCGCCATCTCCCGCAAAATAGACATAGTTGCCATCTTTGGGTGCAATATGTTCCCAATAGCTCTTACGGAATCTCTCAGGATCGCCGTAAACCGTTCGCATCATCCCTGGCCAAGGATGACGCACGATTAGATAACCGCCTTCATTCTCACGAGCAGGATTGCCATCAAGATCGACGATATCAGGAATAATGCCTGGGAATGGAAGTGTTGCCGAACCGGGTTTGGTAGGCACAGCACCGGGAAGAGAGGTAATCATGATTCCACCTGTTTCTGTTTGCCACCATGTATCGACAATCGGACAGCGATCGCCACCAATTACCCGTTGATACCACATCCAAGCTTCAGGATTAATCGGTTCGCCGACGGTTCCCAGCAAACGTAGCGAAGTTAAATCGCGGGTGTTAGGATGATGTTCTCCCATTTTGATAAAGGAACGGATTGCTGTAGGCGCAGTATAGAAAATAGTGACTTGATACTTCTCAATTACATCCCAAAAACAGCCAAGATTAGAAGGACGGGGCGCTCCTTCATACATCAATGTCGTTGCACCATTGGATAATGGGCCATAGACAATATAGCTATGTCCTGTAATCCAGCCCACATCAGCCGTACACCAATAGACATCAGTATCTTTGATGTCAAAAATCCATTTAGTCGTGATATGGCTATAGAGGTTATAACCAGCCGTAGTATGTACAACGCCTTTCGGTTTGCCAGTGCTGCCAGAAGTATAGAGAACGAAGAGCATATCTTCGCTATCCATTGGTTCGGCATCACATTTTGCCGAAACGCCTTGCTGTAAGTCGTGCCACCAATGATCGCGACCTGCGGTCATGTGGATATTCTGTCCTGTTCGTTTCACCACTAACACATCAGTAACCGATGGAACGGCTCCATGCTCTAGCGCCTTATCGACTTGTTCTTTTAATGGCACGATCGCATCTTTGCGCCAACCACCATCGGCAGTGATTACCAATTTTGCTTCAGAATCGACAAGGCGATCGCGTAAAGCTTCGGCGCTAAATCCGCCAAACACGACTCCATGCACCGCACCGATTCGCGCACAGGCCAGCATCGCGATCGCCGCTTCAGGAATCATCGGCATATAAATGCCAACGCGATCGCCTTTTTTGACTCCTAATTGCTTCAGGGCATTGGCAAACTGACAAACTTCGCGATGCAATTGGGCATAGGTAAGGGTGCGCGAGTCGCCATTTTCACCTTCCCAAATTAATGCCGCCTTATTTTTGCGCCAAGTAGTCAAGTGGCGATCGAGGCAGTTATAAGAAATGTTGATTTTGCCGCCATCAAACCATTTCACCGATGGCGGTTGCCAGTCGAGAACGGTGTGCCATTTCTCAAACCAATGTAATTCTGTATTGGCAAGGTCTGCCCAAAAAGCGGCAGGATCAGCTTTAGCGCGATCGTAAATCTGATGATATTCTTCGAGACTTTTGATATGGGCGGCTTGCGAAAATTCGGCGGATGGCTTAAATACGCGCTTTTCTTGCAAGATTGATTCAATCGTGGGTTGTGACATAGGTATAAGATCAAAATATTATAAAGAATTGAATTAAAAAGCTGTGGCGATCGCTGCGCGTGCGCCACAGCTTTTTCGGTTTTAAGTTTTCTTCTGCCTAGCTACTTAGTGAGAATTAATAACCACTGTCAGCGACACAAATACTTTGGTATTTAATACCATTAGTTGCGGTACGCAGACAATGAGGACAGAGGATTAGTTCTTGCTTGGGTTTATTGCAAGGTTGAGTTTGGGGTGTCATAATCTTTAGAATTGAAGTATAGATTAAGAATATAAAGTCCTATTTTACTTTAGCATTTTGGCTAATAATAGAAATTGGGAATCGCAATGAAGTAGTGGGCTTTTTAGCCCTGTGTTTTTACTTAATCACTTTTCGGAAAGCCTTAATTGGGTTGGTTCTAATTTTTATTACACATATTTACTTGAGAGAATTGGCGGATGTGTAAAAATTAACTAAATATGCTAATTTAGATGTGTGTAGATGCGTAGACACAATGCATTTTTTTAATTGATTTTGTTTAATTTATCGGGATTGGTATCCCTAAACACATGCCGAGCAAAAAGCAATTTTTGGAATACCTCCTTTTCGTTTACATGTTGGCTTCGACAAATGTAGTCCATGCTCAGAGTGTTACTCCTGCGAATGACGGATTGAACACGACTGTTAATCAAATCGGCAGCCAATACAACATTTCAGGTGGTACGCAGGCTGGAGCTAATCTCTTTCAAAGTTTACAAAAATTTGGTTTGTCAAGTGGCGAAATTGCTAATTTCCTTAGTAATCCCAGTATCCAGAATATTTTAACCCGCGTTACAGGTGGTGAAGCTTCGCTAATTAATGGGTTAATTCAAGTTACGGGTGGTAACTCTAATCTGTTTATTATGAATCCTGCGGGGATTGTGTTTGGAACGAATGCGAGTTTAAATGTGCCAGCCAATTTCTCAGCTACGACGGCAACAGGAATTCAATTTGGGAATGGCTGGTTTGGTGTTAATAGCAGCGTAGATGAGGTTCGCAAACTCAATGGTAATATTACTGGCTATGGATTTACTAGCACTTTACCAAGTTTACAGGCAGTTCCATCGACTCAAGTGGGCATAATTTCCAATGAAGGAAATCTGCGTACTAATTTAGGATCGACTGTTACTCTTGTTGGTGGCATGGTCATAAATACTGGCACGATCGCAACTCCATCTGGCAACATCACGATCGCAGCAACTCCTGACAATAAATTTATTCAAATCACCAATGAGGGTAATGTTCTTAGCTTAGATTTACCGATCGCCGATCGCCAAGCTTTAGGAAATGCAACTGTACTACGCGGTGTGGATTTGCCAAATTTACTGACTGGTAAGGATGCGGGAACTACGGTTGTTTCTGGAAATCTCGATGTATCAGGAAATAACGGTGGCAATGTCCAAGTATTAGGAAATGATGTTAGCTTGGCTAGCTCTAATATCAATGCGTCTGGGATCAATGGCGGCGGTTCGGTTTTAATTGGTGGCGATCTACAGGGTATTGGAACAACGCCCAAGTCTCAATTTACGACCGTTGATGCAAATAGTACGATTCGTACTCATGCTTTGACGAGTGGGAATGGCGGTCAGGTGGTTGTGTGGTCAGATCGGACTACTACCTTTGATGGTTCGATTTCGGCGAAGGCTGGCACTCAAAGCGGTAATGGTGGTTTGGTTGAGACTTCTGGCAAAAATAATCTGATCGTTGGGAGTAATGCCAAGGTTGATACTTCGGCTCCGCAAGGGACAACGGGTAATTGGTTACTCGATCCAATAGATTTGACGGTGGTGGGTACTGGCGGGACTGGCACGATCGCGGCTGGTAATAATAGTGTTGCGGACAGCACGATTAATAACTCTACGATTGTGACGGCGCTGAATAGTACTAATGTCAATCTGACGGCGACTAATTCGATTAATGTTGATGCGGCGATTAATGCGAGTGGGAATGCTAATGC
>JBBRQX010000024.1:0-13287 GCA_038225745.1 Pseudanabaenales cyanobacterium
AAGCCAACATAGTCCAAGGCTCTCTCAGACAGAGCTTTGACACTGTTGCGATCTTTGATACCGATCGCTTCTTGCAGTGGTACAAGGGCAGTCGTTAAGCTTGATAAATGTTCAGTGACTAATGCTTGGCGATCGCTGCCAGCTCCAGTAATTAACTGTGACTGATTACGAGTTAGGGTTTGCGAGATCGTTTCAATATCTTTTTTGAGGTTGCCCCAGCGCTTGAGATTGGCTTGGCGTGGCATTTGTTCGAGAGTTTTTTGGACATCGCGCAACACTTCACTATCAATCGGTAAAGCGTTTCTCAAGATGATCCGAGCATCTTTGATCGCACTTTTGGTTGGTAAAGCCGCCATGCTCGGCGCGATCGCCATCATGCTCAGACAAGTCACGAGTAAAAAAGCGATCGCGATCGTTAGGCCTTTAAACCACCAAGATTTATAAAACCCGTGATTTGAGGGATTAAAATTATGATCTAGATCAAGTTTTAAATTAAGTTTTAACATTGCACCCAACTGCACCTAGAAGTAAACGAACCAATTAAAATGCTATTGCATTTGGTTGCATAGTTAGGCAAACTTAATTTGATTTCATGCAGTCCTAGTCTCCTAATATCCTTAAAAATTCAACATGACGGACGCAAGTATCGACCAAAAGGCAAATTCTGAGACAAACATTAGAGAAACCTCTGACTTATTGGCATTGGAAAGCGATCGCCTGTTTAAATCGATCATGGAAAACGTTGCCGATTTAATTGCGGTGATTGATGCTCAAGGTTATCGTATTTACAATAGCCCTTCCTATCAAAGGGTCTTAGGCTATAGCTTCGCCGAACTGCAAGGCACATGGGCTTACGATAAAATTCATCCTGATGACCGAGAGCAAGTGCTTGGGGTGGCGGCGGAAACCTTAAAAACGGGAGTGGGCAAAACTTTAGAATATCGGATGCAGCATAAAGATGGTAGCTGGAGAATTTTAGAATCATCGGGCAGTGTGATGCGGGATCAGCAGGGGAATGTTCAAAATATTGTGATTGTTGCCCATGACATTAGCGATCGTAAAAAGGCGCAGTGGGAACGACTTCGCGCAGAAAGAGAGCTAGAGCGATCGCGCCAAAGTTATAAAGAGCTGGTCAGGCGGGAAGAAATGTTAAACCGTCGCCTCGCCAGTCAAATTCGCAATTCCCTCGATCTAAATACGATCATTGCCACTGCCGTCAATGAAGTGCAGGATCTATTGCTCATTGATTTGTGCAATTTCTTTTGGTATGTACCCGATACTAATCCGCCAGAATTTGAGCTAGTCCATTTCGCGGCTAGTCATAGCTTTTTGATGACCGAGTCTAGCTATCCTCTGTCTCAGTTGCCTAAGTTTGGGCAGCGCTTGCTCAGCCAAGAAATTATTCAAATTCAATCGATTTATACAAATCCCGAACTAGATGAAGTCAGTCAGACGATTCTTGCTGAAAGAGGTTTTACTTCGCAGGTACTTGTGCCAATCAAAACCCGATCGCAAAAATTAGGGGTGATCGTGGCGGCGCATTGCCAAGGTAGCCGACCTTGGAATGCCGATGAAGTTGAGCTATTGCAATCTGTGGCAAATCAACTGGCGATCGCGATCGATCAAGCCGAACTATTTGACTTCGCCCAAGCCAATGCTGCCCAAGCTAATGCCCAAGCCCTACTGACTGAAAAAGCTCTTGCTGACTTACAAAAAGCCCAAAGCCAGCTTATTCAAACTGAAAAAATGTCAGGTTTAGGTCAACTAGTCGCAGGTGTCGCCCATGAGATTAATAACCCCGTTAATTTCATTTATGGCAATCTCAACTATGCGAGTCGATTTGTCCAGAATTTGCTAGAAGCGATCGCACTTTATCAAAAAAATTATCCAGAGCCAATTCCTGAAATCGCTAAATTTATTGATGAAATCGATCTGGAATTTTTACGGATGGATCTACCAAAAATGCTGACATCAATGAAAATTGGTGCGGAGCGTATCCGCCAAATCGTACTGTCTTTACGAAATTTTTCACGTATTGATGAAGAGGGACGAAAACCATTTAACATCCACGAAGGCTTAGATAGTACGTTATTGATTTTGCAAAATCGCTTCAAAGCCTATGGCGATCGCCCTGCAATTAACTTAACCAAGCACTATGGCAATATTCCAATTGTCAATGCCTATGGGGGGCAACTCAATCAAGTATTTATGAATATTTTAAGCAACGCGATCGATGCGATCGACGAGAGCCTTAATAGTCAAGATGCGGTCACAGATCGCATAGCCAGCGAAATCTCGATCATCACGGAACTAAAGTCGCCCATATCAGACAATTCACAGCCGATGGTGGTAATTCACATTGCTGATAACGGGTATGGAATTTCTGAAGGTATTCTCAAAAAACTTTTTGATCCCTTTTTTACAACCAAGCCTGTCGGTAAAGGGACAGGATTAGGGCTATCAATTAGTTATCAAATCGTAGTGGAGAAACATCAAGGTAAACTGGAATGCTCATCTACAGTCGGTGAAGGTAGTGAGTTTAGGATCGAAATCCCTGTATAAAACCCAAAGAGGATGTGGCGCAAGCGCCATATCTTCTGAAGAAACTGAAAGTAGCAAGTACAGCCTTCTATCTTGGAATTTTGGTTTATTCTAAACTTTAGAGAGATCGCCACAATATGAAATCAAACTCCCCCGACAATAATTCCTCGCCTCTACAAAATATTTTCGATTGGGTCAAAAATACGCCTGAGCGAGCAGTTGACGATGCTTTTGAGTCGGCGGTCAAAATCAAAACTATCGAAGAAGAAAATTTTAATAGTAATAAAATTGCCAACGACGGCAGCTTTAGCCGCAGTGTATTTAGTGTATTTGAGATTCAACTTCAAAAATATCTCAAGACTATTAATGCAAGGCTAAATTTTTATAAAGTTAGCGCTTCTCTGCCCTATCTGCAAACCCAAAGCTCTAGCAATCAAGCCAATAAAGCGATCGCTAAATATGCGCCGAATAATCAAGCGATCGATCCTGTCGGTAGTGGACAGTTATCAGCAAATCAACTGGGCGGTAATAGTAGTAAGTTTTCTATTTATCAAAAACTCGCATTTATTGACTACATCCTCGAAAAGTATACCCGCGCTAGCGCTCAGACTATTGATGTCAAAACTTCAGTTGCCAAAGTCTCTAACAGCAGAAAGAATGAAGACGATGCTATAGAAACAGGAACTGATGAAAAGTTTCAAATCTTTAAAAACATCAATCCCAAAACCAATAAACGACCTCCTCAGCAAGTTACTCCTGTCGAAAAAAGTATTTTACCTGGATCGTTTCTTAAAGCTTTTGAGCGAGTCAGACGCAATGTTAGTGGGTCATATACCGACTACGAGAAAGATATTGTTGAAGAATTGAGACAGTCACGACAGCGCATCAATCAGGCTTTGCGTTACATAATTATCTTGATAGTTTCAGTAATTGCCGTGCAGCTTTTATCAAAAACGTTGATCTTTAGTCCCATGATTAACAGCTTTGTTGATCCAAATAATATGAGCGTCAAGTTTAGTCCTGCGATCGAAGAAAAAGCCTTTACTGCTCTGAAATTGGCTAAAGACCGAATTGAATTTGACTACATGATTAAATCAATTGTGTTTGAGCGATCGCGCGAGAAACAAGAATCTACTAAGTCCGAATTATCCCCCAAGCCTGAAATTACCAAAGCTCAAAAACCAGCATCCGAAGAAATTGAAGCCTTGATTCAGCAAGAATCGCTACAAATTTTAAAAAGATATAACGATGCAAGCCTTGATGGAGTTAAAAACTTACTCGCTGACATCACGGCAGCTTTTGTTTTTTATCTTTTTCTGCTTTCAGGTCGAAAAGAACTGACGACTATCAAAGAATTTTTTGATGAAGTTCTGTATAGCCTTAATGACAACGCCAAAGCATTCTTGATTATTATCTCCACTGATACTTTTGTCGGATTTCACTCTAGCGAAGGATGGGATGCTTTATTGACAGTTTTATTCGCACATTTTGGATTACCTGAAAATAAAATCTTGTCGCAATCTTTTATCTCAACGGTTCCTGTATTTCTAGATGGTTTGTTTAAGTTCTGGGTTTTCCAATATCTCACTCGAGCTTCACCCGCTACGGCTACGATTTATAAAGAAATGAACGAGTGAGCATAATAAACCCCAAAAAGCTGTAGCGCACGCTGCGCGTGCGCTACAGCTTTTTGGGGTTTTAAGAGTTTTTATGCTTAACTGCTTAAGAAAACTAAAAGGCGAAAACAAACGGTGCGATCGCAAAAATACGTTAAGATTTATGATGGCTTTTAGAGCCAATATTTTGACTTCTGTTTCGACTTCAGATGTTGACTTTGTTAGTTCTGCAATAGTTATTGATATTTAAATATTTATTGAATTTCCTATGATTTACGAAATTTTCATGCCCGCGCTTAGTTCCACTATGACCGAAGGCAAAATCACTTCTTGGGTGAAATCAGAAGGGGACAAGGTAGAAAAAGGCGAAACTGTCGTGATTGTAGAGTCTGACAAAGCCGATATGGATGTTGAAACCTTTTATGAAGGCTACCTCGGCGTAATCATCACCCCCGCAGGCGAATCTGCTCCCGTCGGCTCCGCGATCGCCTATGTCGCCGAAACCAAAGAAGAGATCGCGGAAGCCAAACAAAAAGCGGCTGGACAATCATCATCAAATGGCGCTGTTCCCCAAAAAACTGGAGAAAATACCGAAGAACCACCTGCCAAACTCGTCGCGGCTCCCATGGCAGCATCTGTAGCGGCTATTCCTGATGTCGTTGTCTCTTCACCACGCAAAGCGGCGATCGCCCCATCATCAGATCGTCAAATCGTATCCCCCAGAGCCAAACGCATTGCTAAGGATAACGGTATTGACTTAACCAAGATCTCAGGAACTGGTCCTAACGGTCGAGTCACTGCCGATGATGTCGAAGCATTCTTGCAACCTGCGTCTGCCCCTGTCGCAAAAACGTCTACACCTGCGCCATCCGTTGCCCCTGCGCCCATTGCTAAGGCGATCGCTCCTGTCGCCCTAGGCACAACCCAACCACTAACCACCTTCCAAAAGGCAGTGGTCAACAACATGAACCAGAGCCTCTCAGTGCCTGTGTTCTGCGTTGGTTACACGATCCCCACCGATGCTCTTGATGCCCTTTATAAGCAAGTCAAGACTAAAGGCGTAACCATGACCGCACTGTTAGCTAAGGCCGTGGCTTTGACTTTACAAAAGCATCCTTTGGTTAATTCTAGTTATAGCGATCGCGGGATTGAGTATAAAAGCAATATTAATGTTGCCGTAGCGGTGGCGATGGACGACGGCGGGTTGATTACGCCTGTGTTAAAAAATGCCGATCAAACTGACCTATACAGCCTCTCGCGTGATTGGAAAGCACTAGTCGAGCGTGCGCGTGCCAAGCAATTGCAGCCCGATGAATACAACTCTGGCACGTTCACTATTTCCAATTTGGGGATGTTTGGAGTTGATCGCTTTGATGCAATTTTGCCTCCTAATACTGGCGCAATTTTGGCGATCGGTAGTTCTAGTCCTCAAGTTGTCGCCACCAAAGATGGTGCGATCAAGGTTAGCAGTCAAATGCAAGTAAACCTCACCGCTGATCACCGTGTAATTTATGGCGCTCATGCGGCCCAATTCTTACAAGATTTGGCAAAACTGATTGAAACCAATCCTCAATCTTTGACCTTGTAATCCAGCCTATTGATAGCGATACATATAGATATTAAAAAGTGCCGCTTCGCGGCACTTTTTAATATCTATATAGTTTTGATGACAGAGCAAAGCTCCTGTACTGGTTGTTAAATTAGAATATTGTAAAGCCGTCCTAGAAAGACGTGGTTTTAAACCTAATTTTTTGATAAATCTCATGAGAAGGAAGACATTTATTCTTTGCGATCGCCTACTCCATAGACATCGCGACCTCTGACATTATTAATCGTACTTAGCACCGCCACCGAAGCTGCCATAATATCTCTCTCTTCACCACCAAGATATAAGCGCCCAAAACTACCCACAGCCACAATTTCCAGAATATTAATTGAAGCAGCTTTTTCAGCTTCATTTGCCGCTAGCGCCGCATAAGCCGCAGGCTCAACTTCCATAATGTAAAGAGTCTGTCCTGACAGCAACATTTGCCCACGCCGAAAGCGATTAAGCAGTTGGGTTTGGTGCGCGTCCACATTGCGAATAATTTGACTAGATAGCAATCTTGGCTTGATGCGATCTTCTTCAGTTAATCCCAACATTTCCAAAATGGCTCGACCTGCGGCTTTGGTTTCGCCTTGACTGCCTGAATGAATTTCCAATAACCCATATAAGCGCTCAACAATCTGCACCCCTGGTCTTACAGAAGTCGCTTTCAGCGCCACATCCGTAATCCGATTAATTTCAATACCAGGCGAGATTTCGATCCAGAGGGAGGTATCACCTGGCAACGGCAAAAATCCTTGGGCGATCGTTCCCATATAAGCAGCATGTTGGCGCTGGAGGTTGTCTAAGTAGACGTAGCTGCGTAAATCGATACCCAAAAATTTTGCTCCCACGAGAATTTTACTGGGCTTTACTAACTTTCTAACCCAAAAATTAGTTAGCCGACCCAAGTTGTAATTTTATCGCAATATAGCTGTCGCCAAGTATGTTAAAACATAAAACCTAAAAAGCAGATGCGGCGCTCTGCGCCGCATCTGCTTTTTAGGTTTTGGTTTGTCTTAATACAAGTAGTGCAGCTATAAAATTCAAAAGCAATTTTTATTTAAGCCCAAAGCGCTACAAACCAGCTTGAGCTTTGGCTACCACTTGACCATCCTTAAACTCAATAATCGCATTACTACCCTGTAGATTTTTCCAAGAATAAACGCGACCGACACTATTATTTGAGTTGTTTTCGGCAATGACATTACCCGATACTCCCAAAACTTTTTCTACTTGCTCAATCGACATTCCTTTTTGAATACGATTAAACTTTTCTAAGGTGATAATTTGTTCCTCTGCCTGCAAGTTAGGAGTCATCGTTTCCGCCGAAGAGCGATTAGCTTTGGGTGATGTTTGGGACGTGACAGCAGTTGTCTCACTGATCTGACTAGGAATAGTTTTTGTTGAATTCGTTGAACTTTCTCCACTGTTGTCAACAGATGGGCTTGCGGATGATATTGGAGAAATTAGCTCAACTCCGCTCTTGATAGTAATCGCCCTGACTGATACGCCAATCCCTAATCCTAGCAAGACAATCGATAAGCCTACCAACAATAATTGCCAATAGTTACCGTCAATCGATGACTGGAATTTTTGCGTATTGCCAATAACCGTCGCATCAGATCCAATGGTTACATTATTAACAGTGGGTTGCTTATCGAAGTTAGAAGCTAGTGAATTTATTTTTTCGTCACCACTAGTCGGTGAAATTTTTTTAATCGCCTGCTGTAAGACAGAGTGCTTAGAAAGCTGCGGCTCAGGCTCTCTAGTTTCAGGCTCCCCAGCTTCGGGCGATCGCATATCATCCAACTTTGGCTCTAAGTCTGGCAATGCTTTTGGAGATGATATTGGCAGATCTAGCATAAATTGCTCCGTCCACAGTAAGCGCTGTTCATGCATTTCTTCATCGTTACGCCAACAGTGAATTCTAAATTTAGCTACTGATTCTATACGCAAATCTTGGAGTTTGCTACGCACTAATGTCAGCAATTTCTCCTTGTCAATGGCAGAATCTGTCCGAATTTGCATGTCTAAGATGCTATCGACAATATCCACATGAATATTAAGTCGCTCAATGTCGAGGGGCTGCAATTCTTGACAAATAATTTCGGCGATCGCCTGTGGATCTCGTTGATGGGCAAATTCGGTAATCAAAAGCATATTTGACTAATCAGTAGTGAGTAATCTTAACCATCTTAATTCCAATAGATTACACTCGCCAACCAAAAGCTGCGATCGGCTAAATTGCGTGAGTGTGCCAAAACACATTAAAGTTGTAGCGCACGCTCCGCGTGCGCTACAACTTTAATGTGTTTTGTGTTTTTTAACACAATAACTTAATGAATTTCGGTCTTGTGCATCACAAATGAGGTAAATCCTGATAGGGTTATTTTTGAAACTGCAACTCGAAATTTTTGTAACCCACAGAATTCATGAAAGTACTGGTAATTGGTGGCGACGGATATTGCGGATGGGCGACAGCTTTACATCTTGCTAATAAAGGGTATGAGGTTGGTGTATTAGATAGTTTAGTGCGCCGACATTGGGACAATGAGTTAGGTGTTGCGACTCTGACACCGATCGCCTCTATTCAAGAGCGCATATATAAATGGCAAGCCGTTTCGGGTCAAAAAATCGACTTGTTCATTGGTGACATCACTAACTACGAATTTTTACAAAAAACATTTCGTTGTTTTGAGCCTGATGCGCTTGTCCATTTTGGGGAACAGCGATCGGCCCCATTTTCAATGATTGATCGCGAACATGCCGTACTAACTCAAGTAAACAACGTAGTCGGTACGCTCAATTTACTCTATGCAATCAAAGAGTATAACCCCGACTGCCATCTAGTTAAACTCGGCACAATGGGCGAGTATGGCACTCCCAACATCGATATTGAAGAAGGCTACATCACCATTGAACATAATGGGCGCAAGGATACATTGCCTTACCCCAAGCAACCAGGCAGTTTTTATCACCTCAGCAAGGTGCATGATAGCCACAATATTCAGTTTGCGTGTCGGACATGGGGATTACGCGCCACCGATCTCAATCAAGGCGTAGTTTATGGCGTACTCACTGAAGAAACGGGTACAGATGAATTATTAATTAATCGTCTTGATTACGATGGCGTATTTGGGACAGCCCTAAACCGCTTTTGTATCCAAGCGGCGATCGGACATCCGCTCACCGTTTATGGTACGGGCGGACAAACTCGCAGTTTCCTTGATATTCGCGACACAGTACGCTGTATCGAACTAGCGATCGCCAATCCTGCGGAAGCGGGCAAAATGCGCGTATTCAACCAATTTACCGAGCTTTTCTCGATTAACGATCTGGCTTTTATGGTGCAGAAAGCTGGTCAAACTCTGGGACTTAAAGTTGAAATCCAAAATATCGACAATCCCCGCGTCGAGCTAGAAGAGCATTATTTCAACGCCAAAAACACCAATCTGCTCGATCTCGGCTTGCAACCTCACTTCCTGTCCGATGCCCTGATCGACTCATTGCTCAACTTTGCCGTCAAATATCGCGATCGCATTGACCACAAGCAAATCTTGCCCAAAGTAAAATGGCGCGGCTAAACAAGCAAGATAATAGGCGGTGCATAGCACCGCCTATTATCTTGTGAAGACATGTTTAAGCCCTGCGATAGAAGCTTTAGAATAAAAAAAGAAGTATCTTAGATTACATAACAGAGTAATTGTCAAGCCCTTCTTACCGAACTTATCATGACATCTTGTACAAAAACTTTGCGCGTTTTGGTGGTGGATGACCACGAACTAACCCGATGTACTTTACAACTAGCGCTATCCTTGCAAGCTTATATTGGCACTGTAGAAGTTGCAACCAATGGCAAAGATGCGATCGCTAAAGTGCATAAGCATGAACCCGACGTTGTGGTCATGGATTTACACATGCCCGTGATGGATGGATGGACTGCCTCCAGCGCTATCAAAACAGAATATCCGCATATTAAGATTGTGGCCTACTCAGCAGCCGACGGAGGCAAGTCTCGAGCTATCGCCAATGGAGCCAGCATTGATGCTTTTTGCGATAAAGGAGCTTGTACTCGCAGTTTACTAGAAGCAATTAGAAGTGTTGCTTAAATCCTACAAAAAAAGAGACGGCGCGATCGCGCCGTCTCTTTTTTTATGGGTTTTTTATTGGTGATAATAACTTTGCGGCAATAATGCCACCAATAAAACCAAATAAATGTCCTTCCCATGAAATATAAGATCGCGTGGGCAGCACCCCAAATATCAGTCCGCCGTAAGTAACGGCGATCGCGACTGAAATGGTGATCGCCACAAAACTACGCTCAAAATAGCCCCGAAATAACAAATATCCAAAATAGCCAAAAATTACCCCACTTGCGCCAATATGTACCGAATTAGAGCTACCAATCAACCAAGTCCCTAAGCCACCAACCAGCGCCGACATAAAGGACACAAAGTAAAAATCCTTGATACCTCTCAACATGACCAACCAGCCCAAAACAATAAATGGGACTGTGTTTGACAAAACATGATAAAAACTGCCATGTAGAAATGGAGCAAATAGGATGCCGCGTAATCCAGTCAAGTCATTCGGCTTAATTCCGAACGCATTGAGACTGCCTCCAAAAATCGCGCCGTTGAGAATGAAGACAATCCAAAAAATAGATACCACAGTCGCCAAGAGCTTAACTTGGGTTTTCAGTTCCCCACCGATTGTTTGCATCTTTTGCTTCACAAGTTTGCACCAGACTTAAAACACTTATCTCAATTATATTTTGTTCGTCAAGCATTTAATTATAAAAAACATCAGAACTTAATACTTGGTAAGCTGATCGGCATTTAAGATGCATATCAAAAACCAGAAGATGATTGTGCCGCGCGAAGCGCGGCACAATCATCACGCAACTTAAAGGCATATCAGCTTAGTCAGAAATAATTTATAGTTTTTTGAGCCTGAAAGCAACACTACAACGCATTGATCGAATTTTGATACTTTGATTACATTTTATTTTTAAAGACAAGCATTTTGTATGTTATGTTGATATATGGCACAAGAGTGTCGTATTAATTTGATTGATCGCAGGTAGCACCTAATCAATAGCTCCAATTTAAGCTAATAAGTAGCGAACAAGTTTTTTAAACAAGTTTTTTGTAGCGGCTGCTCTAGTCACCTGCTGAAGATTTCATAGCGTAGAGGTTTTCTATTATCATGTCCATTCGCCTTTATGTTGGCAACTTGCCAGCAGAATTAGATCGCCAAGCTCTAGAAAAAATTTTCAATGAATCAGGTGATTCAGTGTCATTGAAAGTTATAACCGATCGCAAAACAGGCAAATGCCGTGGTTTTGGCTTTGTGACTGTCGGCTCTGATGAAGTTGCTGATATCGTCATTGAGAAGTTCAACGGTTATGATTTTAATGGTGCTGTATTGAAGCTAGAAAAAGCTTTGCCTCGTACCAAGGGCAAAGCTGAAGATGGCTCTGATTTGGAAGAAGGTTCTGAGGAATCATCACATTCTGAGATTGAATCTCCAGTAACTAGTACAGTTGCTGCACCAGTTAAAGCCGCAGCGAAACGCAAGAAACGCAGTAGTAACAACAAGAAAACTACTGGAAGTGTATCTAGTTCTAGTAGCTCCTCTGAATCCCACCAACCCGATCCACGCTGGGCAACTGATCTAGAGCGCCTGAAGCAGCTTTTAGAAGCTCAGGGTGCAGCTAAGTAAATCACACAAAAAAGCCTCGCAATGCGAGGCTTTTTTGTGGAGCTAGACTGGCTGTTTGGGATAGTAAGGGCGCTCGTCTGTTAATGGGGGGCGCAACCAAAATCTGAGTGTGTAAAATATTAATTCTTTAACTTCTGTCCATGCACGTTCAGAATTGACAAAAGCTTCGGCATTAAAGAGAAAATATTGTGGCTTGAGTCTAAATTCTTTGCCAATCGGCCAAGGGCATTGCTGACTGAGATTGCTATGGCGATCGGAAGGATAGCTAGCAGTTGTTAGAGAAGTATTGAGATCTTGATTTCTAAAAGACAAAAAGCCGCGAGTTGCTTCAATGGGAGAAGCGATCAATAGGATTCTTCTGCTATTTCTAGGATCCTCTCTTAGTAATTTATTTTTTTCTAGAGATTTAATGAGTCTGTTAATTTCTTCGCCACTACCGCGTACTGTCAATCCCGATGGCTCAATAATCACAAAAGGGCGAATATTGGTTGAATTCGGAAAGCTAGTCAAGGCTCCACACATTTGATCGGCTTCGGTTAGCTCGACTGGACCAATTGGTTCACTAGGGATGGCTCGATTAGTAAAATATCCCTCGTAGCGAGGGTCATAACGTAAGCCAATATCAATTACTCCCGCCCGACTCGCGATCTCATCTCTGACATTTTCTTTGGTGCGACTTGGCGGAGATTCTGGTGGAGTGAGGCAAGGATATCCTTTTGTGGCTGGGTAAGATGTGCGTTTACCACCGCTTAAGATGATGTAAGGTTTTTTTTGTAGATCGGCAGCGTTCCATAATCTAATTGCTTCTTGAAGACGTGGTTCATAGGGAGGATTTTCAGCAAGGACGACGATCAGATCGTAAATTCCTAGTTTAAATTCAGTTAGTTCTTGTGGTGTCAAATCGCGAACTGGGCGGCGAAAAGACTGCTCGATCGCATTAGCACCTTGTTGTTCTAAATAACAGGTAAATAGCTCTGAAGTGGCGTTGTTAGTCGCGATCGCAAAGATTAGTAAAACTATTAATATTTCTTTGCTAACAGTTGCAACTTTGTCTGAAGCGCTTTTATTATCAGCCTTGTCACCACTTTTAATTCTCAGGTCTCTGAGCCTGAGCCAGTAGTTAAAGAATAGCAACAGCAGTAAAATACCGACTAGGGTAAATGGGAAAGTAAGAAACTCAACCACAATCCTAGGGATCGGCTCTCCCACAAATCTGAAGTTAGCGAAAATAATGGCAACTAGGGCCGTAAATATAACCAATCCAAAAAGACGAAACCAGTCTCTAGGAATTGCCTTAAACAGAATTATAAAAATTGGGATTGCAATAATCCAAATCAGAATATTGGTTAATAGATCGAACACGATCCCTCCAAAATTCTCGACTAGTCCTTGTGCTGGACTGACGGTAAAACCATCAGTGAAATATGCTAGTCAATAGAGTTACATATGTAAAGGGTTTTAAACAGGTTTTATCAGGCTTTTTCTGACAAGCCTTTAATTTTAAAGCATCGTTTTGCCAAGCTTTAAAATTATGAGCTTTAATTAAGAGAGATAAGCTGATGTGCCTTGAAGTTGCAAGATAATTGCGCCGCGCTTCGCGCGGCACAATCATCTTCTGGTTTTTGATATGCATTTTAAATGCCAATCAGCTTACTCTATGCTTCTCGTGTTTTTTAAGCTTTAAATTATATGCCTGCTAAAGAAGAATTACGTTTACCCAGTTGGTTGCGCCCACAAATTGGCAAAGCTAGTGAAATCTCTGAAGTTCAGCAAATCATTAAGCAACGTGGGATTCACACAATTTGTGAAGAGGGGCGC
>JBBRQX010000025.1:0-13108 GCA_038225745.1 Pseudanabaenales cyanobacterium
CTATTCTGCCATGCTGAAATTTACGGTAATCGTTAGTTTCAGTGAAGAGTCAGTATTGGCATCGTTAATTTGCTGCCAGTGGGAATTAATTTGGCGATCGCCAATTGGCTCAGTCAAAACCCGTGATAGCAACTGAAAAAGTTTAGAAGCACCGTTACTAATTTCCTGACTAAATGACTCTGTGGAAATTGGTAGAGTGGCGATCGGTAAATTTACCGACAATGGACTTGCTGAAACCATTTGAGTATTAATCGCAGCTTGATAATTACTGTTAGGATTAGCCTGAACAGGGCGATTGTTATAGCGGCGTAAAATCACCTGCAAATTGTTTTTAGTTACGCGATCGCCAAAAGCTTCTGACAGTAATTGCCATAATTTGTAACCCACATCGCGAATATAAGCGGCATCATAGCCAGCTTTCTCGGCAATTTCTGAATAGGTTTTACCTTCCCAAGTTTGGCGAAAAATAGCCTCTTGAATTGTACTAAGGCTCTTATGTTCCAAAACAGAATCTACAATATTGAGTGCGTCTTCAATAGTCATCGTTTTCCTCACTAAAATCTTTTATTCAACTCACAATTGCTCAACACCCATCCGTTAGACTCGCTAAAAAGTTTTAGAGGATTGTCTAAAAATCAATCCAGATAACAACGTAGAAAACAAAATGTTTTGTATGTTGTTTCTGTTGACAGAGATAAGCTAACACAGTTTATTTAAACTTGTTATGCAAGTAAATTGTATAGATGTAAACCTCAAAAACATCTATTAGCAAGGTTTTCAAGGATTATGATACTTATTTGATTTATCTCAAACTTGTTTTTAACGATAAAAACTCTGATATTTCATGACATCAATCAAGGCATAAACAAACAAGTTCTTGGAACAGAAAAAGTCTGGTCTTTTTTTCCAGCATTTTCTGACAAAAGATATTTTAAAGCCCAAAAAGCCGTGGCGATCGCGCAGCGTTCGCTACATATCTTTGGAGCTATTAATTAAAGAAGATACGGTGTTTTTAGGGAAACAAGGCAATTTCTGACAATAAAAATACCAAGATAGGCAATCGATCAGAAGACATGTTGATATTAGTAGGGGCGAAGCATTCCCCACGATACTTACAAATTCTAAGATGTCTTTATTTGGGAATGCTTCGCCCAAACCTCGCAACGCAGGGACAATTTATCGATTAAGGCGAAGAGGGTTTAGCATTTGCGAAGTGAGATTTCGGTGATGAGTTGAGATATGGTGGCGCAAATGCTAAACCCCTACCAGTAGGATATTCTTTTTACCTAAAGCCCAAATGTTGAATTAATGCTTGCCTCATAATTTCAATAGGCACAGGTCGATCTAGCCAAAACTCAAGGGCGATCGCCCCTTGATTAATCAGCATTTCTAAACCATCGATCGCCTTAAGTCCCCTTGCGGCAGCGATTTGTAAAAACTTGGTGGGGCGCGGTGTGTAAATGAGGTCATAGGCGATCGCACTGTCAGGCAACAGAGCCATCTCCACCTCAGAGATCGGCGTATTTGGATCGCTAGCCATGCCGATTGGGGTTGCATTGATAATGATTCCAGCGATTTCTAGTAAATGCGGTATCGATGTCCAAGGATGAACGCGCAGATTAAAATCATGGAGTTGACTTGTCATTGTACCGTGAAACTTTTTGATTTTCTTCGGATCGCGTCCCACGACATGGATGATGGGACAGCCCAATTCTAAACAAGCGGCAACAACCGCCTTCGCTGCACCGCCACTACCAAGAATGACGGCTGGCATAGTTTTCCAGTCACATTTAAGTTGCTTGAGTGGCTCCAAAAAACCTGCAACATCAGTATTTGTGCCAACCCAGCGATCGCCCACCCGTTTTACTGTATTTACTGCACCGACTGATAAAGCGATCGGCATGACTTGATCAAGCAAGGGGATCACCTCAACTTTGTGAGGGATGGTGAGGTTAAAGCCTTGGACTGATTGAATTGCTTTTAAACCCGCGATCGCCGCAGGTAGATCGGCAACGGGAATCGGAAACGGCACATATACATAGTCCAGCCCCATTGCCGCGATCGCGGCATTATGCATCACAGGCGACAGACTGTGACTGACAGGAAAACCCATTACCCCTAAAATTTTGGTTGTCCCTAAGACGTTCCCGCTCATAGTCGCTTCTCTTAAAGTAGTCAGAAAACTATGACACAATAACTGTTGCAATTTAATTTAATGCCAACTTTTTAGAAAAAATCACCAATTACCAATTACCATGTCCGATTCCAAAGTTAGCGAAGCCGTAGCCAAACTCTACAATACTTATCCCTTCCCTCCAGAGCCGATTTTGGACGAGCCACCACCAGGATATAACTGGCGCTGGAATTGGCAAGCTGCCCATAGTTTTTGTACTGGGCAAAAATCTATCAAAGATAATATTCGGATTCTGGATGCTGGCTGTGGATCGGGCGTTAGCACCGAATATCTTGTCCATCTCAACCCTGAAGCAACCGTGGTTGGCATCGATCTTAGCGAAGGAACTCTAGCAGTTGCGAAAGAACGCTGTCAAAGATCAGGTGCAACGCGAGTAGAATTCCATCATCTCAGCTTGTTCGATGCCGATCGCCTTGAAGGAGAATTTGATCTAATCAACTCAGTGGGCGTGTTGCACCATACTGCCGATCCGATTCGGGGGATTCAGGCTTTGGCGAAAAAGCTTGCACCTGAGGGATTGCTGCATATTTTTGTCTATGGTGAATTAGGGCGTTGGGAAATTCGCTTGATGCAAGAGGCGATCGCATTACTGCAAGGCGATCAGCGCGGAGACTACGTTGATGGCGTAAAAATTGGTAGAGAGCTATTTGCAAATCTGCCTGAAACTAATCCACTACGCCGCCGTGAACAAGAACGTTGGGAAATGGAAAATAAGCGAGATGCTTGTTTTGCAGATATGTATGTGCATCCCCAAGAGATTAATTATAACATTAATACTCTATTTGAATTGATTGATGCTTCGGGTTTAGAATTTCTCGGTTTCTCGAATCCACAGGTATGGGATTTAGAGCGATTGATTGGGAAAGTGCCAGACTTAATCGCGCGATCGCAACATCTGACTGAGCGAGAACGTTACCGATTAATTGAAGTTCTCGATCCGCATACAATTTCTCATTATGAATTCTTTTTAGGTCGTCCACCGATCGCGAAACAAACTTGGCAAATCGATGCAGAACTTCTAGCCGCTATTCCTGAGCCTAGCCCTTGCATCTACGCTTGGCAAGATAGTGCGAACTTCTTTGACTATAACTATCAACTTGTGAAAATTACCGATGCAGAATGGAAGTTTTTGATAGCTTGTGATGAGAACCAAACTAAACAGCAAACTGTTGCCCAAATTTTGGAACCGCTTGAGGAGAGTTCAAAGGTAAGTTTAGACGATGTGCGATCGCTACAAAAGCAGCAAATCATCCTATTGAAATCCAACTAAAAAGTAGAGACAGTGCATTGCACTGCCTTTAAGTTGCAAGATGATTGTGCCGCGCGAAGCGCGGCACAATCATCTTTTGATTTTCGATATGCATTTTAAATGCCGATCGCTAAGCAAAATTTTTAAGCGATCGCCTAATTCTTCTAAATACCTTGCATCAAGATGTGTTTGAGAATACAGAAAGCGATCGCAATTCTAAAGTTAAATCAGATAAATTTGGATACTGTATACAGTATCCAAATTTATCTGATTTTTCGCTCATGTAATTGGTTTGAGGATTTATGTCTAAGGCTCTCAATAGTTCGCTTTCATGTATGGCGATGCTTGTCGCGCTGTCTAGTTTGTACGATGCACCCGCAAAAGCTGCACCGCAAACGCCAGAAAAATTAGCTAAAGATTCTTTAGTTAATTTACCAACAGCTAATTTACCAATCAATTCATCTCCAACCGCGACAACATCGATTAGTAACTTAATCGATCGCCAAGAATCAGCAGTCACCCTCCAGCAAGACTTGTCGGCGGGATCTTCACCGATTAGGAATTTAGAAGTAAATAAACTTGCTGAACCCACTGATGTTGCCCAAGTTACATCGGTTTCTCAATTGAGTGATGTCAAGCCAACTGATTGGGCTTTTACTGCACTACAGTCTCTAGTAGAGCGATATGGATGTATCGCGGGTTATCCAGACAGTACTTTCCGTGGAAAGCAATCAACTAGTCGTTACGAGTTTGCCGCAGGCTTAAATGCTTGTTTGGATAAAGTCAACGAGATTATTTCCGCAGGGCTTGCCGACAAGGTTTCTAAGGAAGATCTCGCTACTTTGCAGAAGTTGCAAGAAGAATTTGCGGCTGAGTTGGCTATTTTACGCGGTCGCGTTGATGCTCTTGATGCTAAGACGGCTAAGCTCGAAGCACAACAGTTTTCAACAACGACAAAGCTCAGTGGATTAGCATTTTTTAATATCACAGGTGCTACTGCTTCGGGTGATGTTATTGCCGAGCGCAACACAGCTACTCCCAACCTTTTAGCGACTCCACTTCGCGATCCCGTAACTAGACAGCCTTCGCGAGTTGTGACTCAGCGACCTAACATTACTTTTGGCTACTATTTGTTTTTAAATCTAACTACATCTTTTACGGGTAAGGATGCGTTAGTAACTCAATTGGTCACAGGTAATGGTAATTCTCCAGGAAATAACTTTGCCTCGGCTGGCTTTACCAATGCTTTGGGAACCCCATTTCTCGATCAGACAGGTGTTCCTACTGGAAACGCAAACTCTTTCTATATTCGGGAATTATTCTATAGTTTCCCAGTTGCCAGTAACGTCAATGTTGCGATCGGTCCTCGTTTAAACTTCTATCGTTATTTTGATGGTAACCGTTTTACTAACTTTTTGACGGGAGCAACTAGCTTTAACTCAAATGGAAGTACGCTGTCAAATGCCGTTGATCGCGGTTCGGGTGCGGTTGTCACTTGGACTATCAATCCACAATTTAGGCTGACTGCTGCCTATCTTGGTGAAAACACAGAGTTTCTTACTGCTCCTAACAATAATACTTCCAGTAATCCCGAACAAGGGCTTTTTGGGGGAACCAATACGCTAAGTGCTGAGTTGGTTTATTCACCAAGTCGCGATGCAAATTTGCGATTTTTATATACGCGATCTAATATTAAATCTAACAATAATCGCATTGGTGGAGCAACGGCGGAACCTCTGCCCTATGGTATCGCTGATGATGGTCTAGGCGGTCCAATTAACAATGCTACTGCCGATACAATTATATTGAACTTTGATTGGCTGGTCACTAAAGGTTTCGGTGTCTTTGGTCGCTATTCTTACGGCAGTACGAATATCACGCCACTAACTGCTGGCGTTAAAGGCGGAAGCATTAATGTTAACGCATTCCAATTTGGTTTAGCATTCCCCGATCTATTTAAGGAGAGCGCATTAGGAGTATTGTCCTTTGTGGTTCCTTTTAGCTACAGTAGTGGTAGGAATTTCCTTGTCTCTGGTGGTGGTGATGGTGGTACTCAGTATGATTTAGAGCTTTCTTACTACTACCCAATCAGTAAAAATATTGCGATCGTGCCTGCGTTCTACGCAATTTTCAATCCCAATAATTTCTCAACTAATCCCACTGTATTTGTCGGTAATCTTCGCACTCAGTTT
The DNA here is from genome assembly GCA_038225745.1 of Pseudanabaenales cyanobacterium. Lineage (GTDB taxonomy): Bacteria > Cyanobacteriota > Cyanobacteriia > Pseudanabaenales > Pseudanabaenaceae > Pseudanabaena. Next base: position 5,636 of record JBBRQX010000025.1, read on the forward strand.
AGCTTCTAGCAAAAAAGAGAATGTGCTTTACACATTCTCTTTTTTTGCTACAGCCTATTGAGGCTTTGAGGAGTATAGAGAAATTTTTTAAAGTGACGCGAAGCGTCACTTTAAAAAATTTCTCTGGGTTTTATGACAGCGCAGAGCGCTGTAAAAGGTGTCATCAATTGATGACACCTTTTTTATTAATCTGGCAAATTTGTAGTTTATAATACAAATATAAATATTAATTTACTAGTTAAAAATATGAAAACCACCCCTAAAAATCAACAAAGATATAGCGATCGCCGCAATCCTCAAATATGTGAAGATGTGCGCGAAAATCATGAGCCAAAAGACCACTTGCACCCAAATTATTGCCATTGGGCATGGTTGCCAAAACCTAGATAATAAAAAAGGCTCGCTTAGCGAGCCTTTTTTATTTGTCTAGGAGCAAGCTACCGCGCCCAATAGATGACTTTCTTTTCTAACATTACAAAAAATGTGTAGAGGATGACTCCCAAAACCGCCAGCGCAATCAAGGCGGCAAAAGCAAGGGAAACATTAAAGTCGGATGCGGCTTGGACGATCAGATAGCCTAAACCTGCGTTGGAGGCGATCGACTCAGAAATTACGGCTCCGATAAATGATAGAGACACCGCAATTTTGAGTGAGGCAAATACATAGGGTAATGTGTGTGGCCAGCCAACTTTTAGGAATATCTCAAAATCAGATGCGCCCAAAGAATGTAAAACATCCTTCATCTCAGGCTCGATTGTTTCTAGTCCTAGCGCGACATTAACCGCGATCGGAAAAAATGCTAGAAGAAATGCGGTGACGATCGCAGGAACTGCATTGGCTCCAAACCAAACCGCCAGCAATGGCACTAATGCTGATTTAGGAATTGTGTTGAATGCAACCAGTAATGGATAGAAAGTTAGGTAAATCAGTTTAGAATAACCAATCAAGAAACCTAAAATCACTCCGACTACACTGGCGAGCGCAAATCCTGCAAAGGTTGTCCAAACTGTCCGCCAAGAGTTTTCAGCAAGTTGGGGTGCAAACTTGATCGCTGCTTCTAAGATTTTAGAAGGTGCAGGTAAATTGAATTCTTTAATATTAAATATCTTTACCGCCGCTTCCCAAACCACAAATAAAATAACCGTAGCAATCATCGGCAAAACGATAGTTGCAGTTTGGGTATTCAGAAAAGCATTAAAATCGAATTTCTTAGGCGATCGCCTCGAACTCTCAATAGTTCCCTGCATATATTTTCCTCATTGATACTATGAAAACAAAGAATCTAGCTTAGCTAGATTCTTTGTTTAACTTTTATGAATATGGCGACGTAGCTCAGCAGCGAGATGAGCAAACTCATCACTGAGACACATCTCTAAAGTTCGCGGACGAGGTAAGTCAATCTTCAGCTTAAAGGCGATCTCGCTAGGACGTGGACTCATCACATAGACTGTATCTGATAAAAATACAGACTCACGTAAATCATGGGTAATCAGAATGCCCACACATTGAGCTTCCATCCACAATTTTTGTAGCATTACCCACATCTCTTCGCGGGTAAAGGCATCCAGCGCTCCAAAAGGTTCATCTAGCAATAGAATTTCTGGTTGATGAATTAAAGCTCGACAAAGAGAAGCTCTCTGACGCATCCCGCCTGACAATTGCCAAGGGAACTGCTGTTGGAAATCCTTTAAACCCACTGCTTGCAATAATTTTTGAGCCATCTCCACATATTTAGCATGATTAACTTTAAAATCACGCTTGTAGGGATGAACTACTTCTAAAGGCAGTAACACATTATCGAGGGTGCGTCGCCAAGGTAATAACACAGGATTTTGGAAGGCAATGCCCACGTTTTTGAGTGGCTTAGTTACGGCTTGTCCATGACAGCGCAACTCACCGATCTTGGTGGGGTTCAATCCCGAAACCATTCTCAAAATCGAAGTTTTACCGCATCCACTGGGGCCAACAAATGAGACAAACTCACCAGCTTGGATGTCGAGGGAGATTTCTTGAATGATCTGACGCATCGACTCGCCAAATGGATATTCTAAACCAATGCGATCGAACTCTAGCAAGGGTCTAGAAGGAGCCGCAGTTTCAGAAGCAGATGAAGTTAGAGGCTGTACCATTTTAGTTATGCCATTTGTATGAGTGTCTCAACTCTTAAAACCCAAAAAGCTGTGGTGTACGCTGCGCGATCGCCACAGCTTTTTAGGTTTTGGGTTTTATTATGCTTACCTACTTAGCTTAAAGAGATTAAGCTGATCGGCATTTAAAATGCATGTCTAAAACCAGAAGATGACTGTGCTGCACGAAGCGCGGCACAATCATCTTGTAACTTAAAGGTGCATCAGCTTAGCTAAGCCAATCTATTTAAATTGTCTGGTTTTGGTTAAAGCAATGGTTTGCGATCGCCAGCAGCAGGAACCATACGTTGTTCTTTAGCAGGTAAAAACTTATCGGTAAAAACATCAGCAGAAGTGACAGGCTTCAGTTTAAAGCCTTCGACAGTTTGAGCAACGCTCTTGTCCAAACGTTTCATGTCCACACCACCAAAACCAGCCGCTTCGACTTCTGGTGTGACATACATCCGCTCGATCGCCAACTTCAAACGCAGCTTCTCAGCATCTCGATCCATCAATTTACTTTGATCGGTTGAGATGACTAGATCAAGTGCAGCAGTAGGATCTTTGATGACTTCTTGCATTCCCCGAAAATAAGCCTTGAGGAATGATTTAATCGCTTCAGGATTTTTGGTCATAAAGTCTTGCTTAACCAAAATCCCATTGCCATAGAAGTCCAAACCATACTCATCATAAAAGAAGATTTGGATGTCATCCATGGTCTTCCCGCCCTTAATTAAGGACGGAATTACTGAGGTATAGAAACCACTGACTGCATCAACCTTACCCTGTAGCAAGAAAGTTTCACGCAGTTTGGGTTCCATCGTATCCCAAGTAACTGAGTCAGGAGCAATCTTTACTTCTTTCGCAAAAAGTGGGAAAAGTTTGCGCGGTCCATCACCTGCGGGTGCACCAAGCTTCTTGCCGACTAAGTCAGCAGGCGTTTTAATTCCATTTGCCTTGAAAGTAACAATTGAGAAAGGCGCTTTGTTTTGATAAAAGGCTACAGCAAGAATTTTTTCATTAGGATTCTTGTCATTAAATTCCATCGCGTTATAGATGTCACTAAACGCCATGTCATATTTGCCAGTACCCAGTTTGCTGATCGTGTCAGCATTACCAAAACCACGCTCATAGCTAACGTTTAATCCTTCTTCCGCAAAGTATCCTTTTTCGATCGCCCAAATCAGAGGTGCGTCAAGGCTTTGTTTCAGAAAAGGCAGTTGCACGCGAATTTCTTGCTTCGCTTTTTTGTCAGTATTACCTGCTGGTGATGACGCGGTAGTAGTGGGTGCTGAAGCTTTATCTCCAGAAGTTGTTGTGCTTGGTGGCGCAGCGTTACAAGCGACAACTAATGCTGTTGAAGCAGCCAGAAGAAGAATTTTGTGTATTTGTTTCTGAAGGATATGACGCATTGTTGCTCTACAAAAAGAAGTATGTATACTGTATACAAGGGCAACCAGTATTTAAGTTGAGTAGAAAGGAAGTTTCTGTATACATCACTACAAAGAAAATTAAACACAAAGAAGATATGGCGCACGCCATGTCTTCTCTATGATGTCCAACTCCTAATAAAAAAGTATAGCGTCATCGCTGAGCCAATACTAATCACAAAACGGCGTACCACAATCGGTGCAAGTTTTTGAGCATAGTGAGCGCTGACATAGCCCCCAATTACAGAAGCGATCGCCACAACTACAGCTTGCTGCCAAAGTATCACCCCTGCCATCACAAAAGGGATCACAGTGACCGCATTGATGCAACTGGTCAGCATGGTTTTGTAACCATTCATGCGATTAATATTTGTCATCCCCATCAGCGCAAAGGTAGCCAGAAACAAAATTCCCATGCCACCGCCAAAGAATCCGCCATAGACTGCGACGATCAATTGCAGAATTTTAATTAGTAGCGATCGCAATTGCTTTAGTCGCGCAAATTTTGTTTGTTGCAGCTCGACCCATGCTGTGATTTTTTTGCTAAAGGTAAAGGCAAGAGTTGCAGTCAGTAACAAGTAGGGCAGAATTCTTAAAAATACTTCGGGCGGGGTTTTTAATAACAAAACTGCACCGATCAATCCGCCGATCGCACCTAATACACACATTTGAATCAGCGATCGCTTGTCCTTTTCAAATTCATGGCGATAAGCTCCTGCGCTGGCTAATGTGCCTGGTAAGAGGGCGATCGAATTAGTGGCATTAGCGGCGATCGGTGGAATCCCGACAAACATTAGCACAGGAAACAAAATAAAACTGCCACCCCCTGCGATGCCATTTAGTCCTCCTGCTAATAGTGCTGCTCCAAAAATCAGTAAATATTGCCAGACCATATAGTAATTACAGAATAGTGATTGCAGATGATTTTGTAGATTACTTAATTTTGGCTTAGTATTAATGGGGTAAGCAATTATTGTCGTCTTAGTGTGTCTAAGCTACGCGATACCTAGCATTAAAATTGCGTTTAAAAGTTAGAGCGTAGCCGTAAACCTTTAGCTACAGGCACTGGTACATTTTTAAATCGTTATGCCCAAAGTTCTCGTTTCTGACCCCATCGATCAAGTTGGTATCGATATCCTCTCTCAAGTCGCCACCGTTGACGTAAAGACCACCCTCAGCCCTGAAGAATTGATCCAGATTCTTCCCGAATATGACGCGATCATGATCCGTTCTGGCACAAAACTCGTCAAGGAAGCGGTCGAAGCTGGCAAAAACCTCAAAATCATCGGTCGTGCTGGTGTTGGGGTCGATAACGTAGATGTTGCTACTGCGACCCGTATGGGCATCGTGGTAGTTAACTCTCCTGAAGGCAACACGATCGCTGCCGCCGAACATACTCTCGCGATGATGATGTCGCTGTCACGCTTTATCCCGGCCGCTAACCAATCTCTCAAGGGTGGCAAATGGGATCGCAAGAGCTTCACAGGTGTGGAAGTTTATAAGAAAACCCTCGGTATTCTTGGCTTAGGCAAAATCGGCTCTCATGTAGCCACCGTTGCCAAGGCTCTAGGAATGAGAATTCTCGCTTACGATCCATTCCTGACCGCAGAGCGTGCTGAAAAATTGGGTGTGCATCTAGTCGAGCTAGAAATTTTGTTGCGCGAGGCTGATTACATCACGTTGCACTTGCCTAAAACCAAGGAAACAGCACACTTGATCAATGCCGATCGCATTGCGATCATGAAAGACGGTGTGCGGATCATCAACTGCGCTCGTGGCGGGATCATTGATGAAGTTGCGATCGCGGATGGCATCAAGAGCGGCAAAATCGGCGGGATCGCCCTCGATGTATTTGAAAATGAGCCTCTCGAAGATGTATCAGGTTTACGCGAACTTGGTGCAAATGTAATTTTGACTCCTCACCTCGGCGCATCAACTGAAGAAGCGCAAACCAATGTGGCGGTTGATGTTGCGGAACAAATTCGTGATGTCTTGCTCGGACTACCTGCGCGATCGGCGGTGAATATCCCCGGTCTGCGCCCAGATGTATGGCAAAAACTCAAGCCTTATCTACAACTTGCGGAAATGCTTGGCAATCTGGTTGGTCAATTGGCTGGCGGTCGTGTCGATACTCTCAATGTCAAGCTCCAAGGTGAAATCGCCAATAGCGAAAGTCAACCGATTGTGGTGGCGGCTCTCAAGGGCTTGCTAACTCCTGCTTTACGTGAGCGCGTTAACTTTGTGAATGCCAGTATCGAAGCGAAAGAACGTGGTATTCATGTCACTGAAACTCGCGATCCTTCGGTCGAAGACTACAGTGGCTCGATTCACTTGACTGCTCACGGCAGCCAAGGTCAGCAATCGGTAACAGGTGCATTGCTTGGTAAGTCAGAAATTCGGATTACCAGTATTAATGATTTCCCGATCAATGTTGCGCCGACTCACTATATGTTGTTGACACTGCACCGCGATATGCCGGGGATCATCGGCAGACTTGGCTCGTTGCTTGGCAATTTCAATGTAAATATTGCGAGTATGCAAGTCGGTCGTCGCATGGTGCGCGGCGAAGCGGTAATGGTTTTGAATATTGACGATCCTTTGCCTAGCGGTTTGCTGGATGAAGTTGTGCATATTCAGGGCGTAACCGATGCTTTTGTGGTTAAGCTTTAACACAAAGACAAGGGGCTTAAGCCCCTTGTTCTAAGATGATCGAAAAGCTTTGTGATGCGTTACTCTGTAAATCAAATTTAGCGGGTGTTCATTATGTCAACTTCAAAAGAATATGTTTCTTCGGAAAAGTATCGTCAAATGTTGGTGCGTGATGGCGATCGCCGTTTTCAAGAATGGCATGATAGCTTTTTAAGTTACCAGAAGGCTTATCAAGCAGATCTAAATAAGCGCAAACCAAAATAAATCACATTAAAAAGGCTCGCTTGGCGAGCCTTTTTAATGTGATTTATTTTATGATAAAATCTCGATTAATATAGGGGATTTTAGAGTGATGATGCAAAACAAGTTGCCGATTAGAGAGTCTTTAAACAAAGCGTTTGTGAAGGTGAAGCCTGATCGCGAAAATTTTGAGACGTTTAAAACTCACTTAGAGCTTTTGCTTGAGCAAGTTGATCATGGACAAAATGAGGAATTTAATAAGAATCTTGTTTCTAATTTTTTAAAGAATACTCATTATGGTTCGAGCTATTTTATTAATGTGAGGGAAAATAGCGATCTGGTGATTCATCATGGCAAGGATACGAAAAGTTCTGTTGCGGTACTTTTTGAAGTAAAGAAGCCAAATAATAAAGCTGAGATGTTGAAGGTTGATGATATCAATGTCAAGGCTTTGCAGCAGTTGGTTTTATATTTTTTGCGAGAGAGAATTACGGGTAAGAATTTAGAAATTAAATATTTGGTGGCGACGAATATTTATGAGTGGTTTATTTTTGATGCGAAGATTTTTGAGGATCTGTTTGCTCAAGATAAGGCTCTGGTTAAGAAATTTACGGATTTTGAAGCTAAGAAACTGAGTGGTGATAAGACTAACTTTTTTTATAAAGATATTGCGAAACCTGCGATCGCATCAGTGATTGATAAAATCAAATTCACCCATTTTGATATTAGAGACTATGCAGAGCTTAAGCCCCTTGTTCCTAATGGTGGTAATAGTGATCGCGAGTTGATCGATCTATATAAAGTGTTTTCGCCGCAGCATTTGTTGAAATTGGATTTTGCCAATGATAGCAATAGTTTAAATAAGCCTTTTTATAATGAGTTGCTGTATATCATTGGCTTGACGGAAACTAAGGAGGGGGGTAAGAAGCTGATTGGGCGTAAGAAAGAATGCGATCGCAATGTTGGCTCTTTGTTGGAAAATGCGATTAGTCGGCTAGATGGTTTAGATAAGATTCCGCAATTAAAGA
>JBBRQX010000026.1:0-12922 GCA_038225745.1 Pseudanabaenales cyanobacterium
CGCTGGTTGGTTTCATTACCACAAGGCTGCTCCTAAACTCGAATGGTTTAAGAATGTCGAATCGATGATGAACCACCACTTGGCTGGTTTGCTCGGTTTGGGTTCACTGTCTTGGGCTGGACATCAGATTCACGTGGCGATCCCTATCAACTACTACCTTGATAAAGGCGTACCTGCTGATCAGATTCCTTTGCCTCACGAGTTCTTGTTCAACACCGACTTGATGTCGCAAATTTTCCCTAGTTTTTCTCAAGGCTTGACACCGTTTTTCACCTTAAATTGGGGTGTATACGCTGACTTCTTGACATTCAAGGGTGGTTTAAATCCTCAAACTGGTGCTTTGTGGCTCACTGACCAAGCACACCATCACCTTGCGATCGCCACCTTGTTCATCATTGCTGGACATATGTACCGTACTAACTTTGGTATCGGTCACAGCATGAAGCAAATCTTGGAAGCTCACAAAGGACCTCTAACTGGCGAAGGTCACAAGGGTCTATATGAAATCTTGACCTCGTCTTGGCACGCTCAACTAGCAATTAACTTGGCTATGTTGGGTTCAGTGAGCATCATCGTCGCACAGCATATGTATGCGATGCCTGCTTACCCTTACATTGCCACTAGCTACGGAACTCAAGTTTCCCTATTCACACACCACATGTGGATTGGTGGCTTCTGTGTTTGCGGCGCTGCTGCTCACGCTGGTATCTTCATGGTTCGCGATTACGATCCTGCTAAGAATGTAAATAACTTGCTCGATCGCATGTTGCGTCAACGTGATGCACTTATCTCTCACCTTAACTGGGTATGTATTTTCCTTGGCTTCCACAGCTTCGGTCTATATATTCACAACGACACCATGCAAGCATTGGGTCGTCCTCAAGATATGTTCTCCGACACCGCAATTCAGTTACAGCCTGTATTCGCTAACTGGATTCAAGGAATTCATACAGCGGCGGCTGGTACTACAGCTCCTTACTTAAACTCTAGTGTTAGCCCAATCTTCGGCGGCGAAACTATGGTTGTCGGTGGCAAAGTTGCTATGGCCCACATGAATCTTGGTACGGCTGACTTCTTGGTTCACCACATCCATGCGTTCACCATTCACGTTACTGTCTTGATTTTGCTGAAAGGCGTGTTGTATGCACGTAGCTCTCGCTTAGTTCCAGACAAAGCTGAACTCGGTTTCCGCTTCCCTTGCGACGGTCCTGGTCGTGGCGGTACATGTCAAGTTTCGGCATGGGATCACGTTTTCTTAGGTCTTTTCTGGATGTACAACTGTATTTCCGTTGTCATCTTCCACTTCTCTTGGAAAATGCAGTCCGATATTTTCGGTACTGTCGATGCAAGCGGCACGATTACCAATATGGCTGGCGGTAACTTTGCACAGAGTGCATTGACCATCAATGGTTGGTTGCGTGACTACTTGTGGGCTCAATCTTCCGACGTTATTCAATCCTACGGTTCGGCTTTGTCGGCTTACGGTTTGATCTTCTTAGGCGCTCACTTCATCTGGGCTTTCAGTCTTATGTTCCTGTTCAGTGGTCGCGGCTACTGGCAAGAACTCATCGAGTCCATCGTTTGGGCACACAATAAGCTCAACTTGGCTCCTGCTATTTCTCCTCGCGCTTTGAGCATCACTCAAGGTCGTGCAGTGGGTCTAGCTCACTACCTCTTGGGTGGAATCGCTACAACTTGGGCGTTCTTCCTAGCCCGTTACGGTGCAATTGGGTAAACTGGCTTAAATTTAAACGGAGAAATTGAAGTAAAAATGGCAACGAAATTTCCTAAGTTTAGCCAGGCTCTCGCACAAGACCCGACAACCCGTCGGATCTGGTATGCGATCGCCACAGCGAACGATTTTGAAAGTCATGATGGTGTTACTGAAGAAAGTCTTTATCAAAAGATTTTTGCTTCGCACTTCGGACATTTGGCAATCATCTTCCTGTGGACATCTGGCAACCTGTTTCACGTAGCGTGGCAGGGTAACTTCGAGCAATGGATTAAGAATCCTCTCACCACACGTCCGATCGCCCATGCGATTTGGGATCCTCACTTCGGTAAGGCCGCAGTTGAAGCATTCACACAAACTGAAGCTGCTGGCCCTGTTAACGTCGCTTATTCGGGTGTTTACCACTGGTGGTACACCATCGGTATGCGTACCAACACGGAACTGTTTACTGGCGCAATCTGGATGCTAGTATTCGCCGCCGTAATGCTATTTGCAGGTTGGTTGCATCTTCAGCCTAGCTTCCGTCCTAGCCTTTCTTGGTTCAAGAATGCTGAATCTCGCCTAAACCACCATTTGGCTGGTTTGTTCGGAGCTAGCTCTTTGGCTTGGACTGGGCACATGGTTCACGTTGCGATTCCTGAATCTCGCGGCATCCATGTAGGTTGGGACAACTTCTTGAGTCTTCCTCCTCACCCAGCAGGGCTTGCGCCTTTCTTTACTGGCAACTGGGGCGTATATGCTCAGAATCCTGATACCGCAGGACACATCTTCGGAACTTCCGAAGGCGCTGGTACTGCAATTCTGACCTTCCTAGGTGGTTTCCATCCTCAAACCGAGTCTCTTTGGATGACCGACATCGCGCATCACCACTTGGCGGTCGCAGTGTTGTTTATCATCGCTGGTCACATGTACCGTACCAATTTTGGTATCGGTCACAGCATCAAAGACATCTTGAATGCTCATAATCCTCCTATAGGCACTCCATTCGGTGGTGCATTGGGCGCTGGACACAAGGGTTTGTATGACACCATCAACAACTCCTTGCACTTCCAACTTGGTCTTGCTCTTGCTTCCCTCGGTGTCATCACATCATTGGTGGCGCAACACATGTACTCGATGCCTTCCTATGCGTTTATCGCTAAGGACTTCACCACACAGGCTGCGTTGTACACTCACCACCAATATATCGCTGGTTTCTTGATGGTCGGTGCGTTTGCTCACGGTGCGATCTTCTTCGTTCGTGACTACGATCCTGAATCTAACAAGAACAACGTGCTTGCACGTATGCTCGAACACAAAGAAGCAATCATCTCTCACCTTAGCTGGGTATCCCTTTTCTTAGGTTTCCACACTCTCGGCATTTACGTTCACAACGACGTAATGCAAGCGTTTGCTACTCCTGAAAAGCAAATCTTGATCGAGCCTGTATTCGCACAATGGATTCAAGCTGCTCAAGGTAAGGCTCTCTACGGTTTTGATGTCCTGCTCTCTAATGTTAGTAGTATCCCTGCCAATTCAGGTGCTGCTTATCTTCCTGGTTGGTTGGCTGCCATCAATTCTGATAGTAACTCCTTGTTCCTCACCATTGGACCTGGCGACTTCTTGGTTCACCATGCGATCGCTCTAGGACTACACACCACCACCTTGATCTTGGTTAAGGGCGCTCTGGATGCACGTGGTTCTAAGCTGATGCCTGACAAAAAAGACTTCGGCTACAGCTTCCCTTGCGACGGTCCTGGTCGTGGCGGTACTTGCGACATCTCAGCATGGGATTCCTTCTACCTCGCCATGTTCTGGATGTTGAACACCATTGGTTGGGTCACCTTCTACTGGCATTGGAAACACCTCGGTGTATGGCAAGGTAACGTTGCTCAGTTCAACGAATCTTCTGTCACCATCATGGGCTGGCTCCGCGATTATCTCTGGCTCAACTCCGCGCAGTTGATCAATGGCTACAACCCATACGGCATGAACAATATCTCTGTTTGGGCTTGGATGTTCCTCTTCGGACACCTAGTTTGGGCAACTGGATTCATGTTCTTGATCTCTTGGCGTGGTTACTGGCAAGAGCTGATCGAAACTCTTGTATGGGCACACCAACGCACACCTCTTGCAAGTTTGGTTCAGTGGAAAGACAAGCCTGTGGCTCTCTCCATCGTTCAAGGTCGTTTGGTCGGCTTGGCTCACTTCACGATTGGCTACATACTCACGTATGCCGCCTTCCTGATCGCCTCAACTGCAACTGCTTTCGGTTAACCTAGCTTACTAGTTAGCTAAACAAAAAATCCCTCACAGAAATGTGGGGGATTTTTTGTTAGCATCGAATTAAATAAATAAGAATTAAGCTGATCCTCATACAATGTAGCTATACATTTGCAAATTAGACTCAACAATCTAGATGGCCCAACGTACTCGCAACCAATTAATTGAAATTTTTCGTGAATCTGCGAATAATTTGGAGCTTTTTCCTTTAGACAATGCATCCACTTTAGATCGATTTTCGATTGAGTATGATCAAGAAACGCTGGAAGAGTTAGCTGCTCTCGTGGAAGATAGCCCTAGTCAGTCTAGCAAAATTGTTTTTAGTGGGCATACTGGCTGTGGCAAATCGACATTACTAGCCGCCTTAGCAAAAAGGTTTCATGATCGCTTTTTTGTAGTGCGGTTTTCTATTGCCAATACAATTGAGAATGCAGATATAAATCACATTACGATTTTGTTTGCGATCGCATTGAAGATTATGCAAGAGGCGGAAATTCAAAGTATTAAAATTTCTCCCAAAATTAAAGAAGGACTTCTCAATTGGTTTGCCAAAAAGACCAAAACTGAGGAATTGAAGGTGGCAGGAGAAGCAAATATTGGCGCAAAAATTTTAGATGTAATCGGATTAAAGTTACAAGTCGATGCAGTAGTACGGCATGAAATCAAGCAGGAATTTGAGAGGAAAGTATCAGAATTAGTGGCTAAGTTAAATGAGGTAGCTGCATTTGCAAATGCGGCGAGTAAAAAACCAATTCTAGTGATTATTGATGATATTGACAAATTGGATCTATCTGTCATTCGTGATGTTTTTATCAATAATATTAAGGCTTTATTTCTGCCAAATTTTCAAATCATTTACACTTTGCCTATTTCGGCGCTACATGACAAAGATATTTTGCCTGTATTGGAGACAGAAACTAGCGATCGCATCGTACCGATGAGAGTTTTAAAGCTTTATGTCAAAGGTGATAGCCGTAAACCAGATGGGACACCTGTACCTAAAGTGGTGACCATTTTAGAACAGGTGCTATCAAAACGAATTGATCTAGAACTATTTGAGCCAGAAGCTTTACAGAAAGCGATTATCTATAGTGGCGGAGTGTTGCGTGAGGTGATTCGAGTTGTGCAGCAATGTTGTCGGATCTGTTTACGACAGTTGCGATCGCTATCGGAAGATGCTGATGTCAGTAAATTAAAAATTTCACTAGAAGTTATAGAGGAAGCGGCAAATAATCTGCGTTTGCAAATGTCACGCCCGTTAGGAAAGGTTGACTATGAGATTTTGAAAACGGTTTACCAAAATTATGCACCTGATGATTCTCGCGATAAAGAGTTCTTGGGATTGCTCAAAGGGTTGCCAGTCTTAGAATATCGTAATGCAAGAGAATGGCATGATGTACATCCATTGTTATGGGAATTAATTCAGGAGCGTTTGAAACCTTAAAGGTATTCTCAATGGAAAAGATCGCACAGAATGAGATTAGTTTTTTAGATTTACTCGTAGCAATTGAGACGAGTGATAAGCGTTTGAGTCTTTTGCTGGCTGTGTGCGATCGCGATGATTTGCGAGCTTCTATAACCGAACGTTATGAACGTGAGTTAGCAGCAGAAAATATTTCTGCCTATCGTGTCACTATTGATCATCAAGATCCGAGTTTGTATGCGGCGATTAATAAGTTAATTGATACAGAATCCTATTTGCAATCGGTCAATCCTGCGGTAATTACAGTGGAAGGCATCGTCAGCTTATCGGATTTTGCGCCAGATGGAGCGCGATCGCCTTTCGATACTTTTTTGGGATATTTGCAATGGACAAGGGAAGGAATGCGAAAGTTTCCTTTTCCAATTGTGATTTGGGTGTCAGAGCGCATTCATAATGAGATTTCGCGAAAAGCACAGGATTTCTACAGTTGGCGACAGGGTGTATTTTTCTTTGAGGCAGAACAGGAGCCATTCATACCAATTGATTATCTACCGATGGATCTAACTACTGATGATAGTGATAGTGGTTTGGATCTGCCGATTGATGAGTTGCTGGGCTATATTTCTCAGCGTGAGGCGGAAGGTAAACAGGATGCAAGCTTAGCAACTTTTTACACGCTTTTAGCAAAAGCATACGACAAAGATAAGCAAGTCGATCTTGCGATCGCCACATGGCAAAAAGCGATCGCCGTTCAACAAGATCTACATCTCTCACTCGATCTCGCAAATAGCCTGAACAATTTAGGTGCTTTGTATTGTCAACAAAAAAAATACGCACAAGCAGAACTTCTCCTTAAAAAATCTTTAGGTCTGGGGCAAGAATTATTAGGAGATCTCCATCCTTCTATCGCTTCTAGCCTAAATAACCTCGCATATTTATACCATTTACAAGGGAAATATAAAGAAGCGGAACCTCTTTATAAACAATCTCTGTCTCTTAGGCAAGAACTATTAGGCAATCGACATCCCTCTGTCGATTCTAGCCTTAATAACCTCGCATTAATGTACGAATCGCAAGGAAGATACAAAGAAGCTGAAGCTTTACTTAGGCAATCTTTAACAATAAGGCAAGAACTCTTAGGAAATCGAAATCTTCATGCTGCTAATGGTCTCAACAACCTCGCATTACTGTATGTATCGCAATGTAGATATAAAGAAGCAGAACCTTTTCTTAAACAGGCACTGGAGCTTAGGCGAGAACTTTTAGGGGAAAGGCATCCCGATGTCGCAACTAGTATAAACAACCTCGCAGGGCTTTACAAATCGCAAGGGAGATATGAAGAAGCTGAACCTCTATTTAATCAGTCTCTTTTTTTGAGACGAGAACTTTTAGGGAATCTCCATCCCGATATTGCAGATAGTTTGTATAACTTGGCTGTGCTATATCACAATATACAAAGACCTTCTGAAGCGCTAGACCTAATCCAACGGGCGATCTCAATCTACAAACAAACTCTCGGTAGTAATCATCCCACTACCAAAGCTGCCCAGAGTTGGGTCTCAACGATCTCAGCGACTAGTGAAAAAGGAAAAGAAAGCAAGAAAAAGGAAAAAAGGGACAAAGGAGGATTTGGGGTTCGTGCTCGTTGAAGTTATCTTAGGAATTCGGTTTAGGCTAAAAAATATATGTAATCAAGTCAAAATAGATTGCGCTAAAGTCAACCTCGAAAAACCATGCGATCGCCTAAAAATTAGGACAAATAGAGAAAGGCGCGATCGCCAATCTGGAAAGCCTTGTGTTACACCAAACAGCAAATATCGCGTTCAAGGTCGTTTGGTTGGCTTGGCTCACTTTACGATTGGCTACATACTCACGTATGCCGCCTTCCTGATCGCCTCAACTGCAACTGCTTTCGGTTAACTAGATTGCTAGTTAGCTAATAAAAAATCCTTCACAGAAATGTGGGGGATTTTTTGCTGTTACAAGAAGAAAGCTTTTTGAAAGCCTTGTGCAACTTTATCAAAATGGGACATTGTAATTTCTCCTCATTGATTGGTACTTTATTTCCTCGTATGTCCCTAGTCAATTAAATCCACCCTACAGCTTACTCTCTTCCCAGTGAAAGATTAGACGTTGCGGCGCTTTGCGCCGCAACGCTAATTCTTGGGTTTTAATGTCTATTTTTATACTGGGAAGGGAGTAAGTATTTATTTTTGTCGGTTAGATCAATCTCAACTAAGACAAAAAAATTTTCGAGATCGTCCGACAACTATATGAGTTTAAAGGAATAGTGTAAAAATTGAGAGCAGCGTGTCACAATATGCTAATCATGCCTCAACTAGGAGATACACTAATGACCTCCCTAACACTACCGCTAGTATTTGACCTCAGCCACGTTCAACTTACCGATCAGCAATTTTATCAGCTCTGCATCAATAACCCCGACATCCCACTCGAACGCAATGCCCAAGGAGCTTTAATTGTTATGTCACCAGTCGGAGGAGATAGTGGAAACTATGAAATGGAACTCGGTACAGATTTAGCGATTTGGAATCGTCAAACACAACTGGGAAGAGTGTTTAGCTCATCTACTCTGTTTAAGCTACCAAATGGCGGAGATCGATCTCCAGATGCTGCTTGGATCGAATTATCGAGGTGGAAATCACTCTCTGCTGAACAACGACAAAAATTCCCGCCGATCGCGCCAGATTTTGTAATTGAACTGCGGTCTCGATCAGATAGCCTCAAAACATTGCAACAAAAGATGCAAGAGTATATGGATAGTGGTGTGAGACTTGCATGGATGTTTAATCCTCAAGACCAACAGGTAGAAATTTATCGCCAAGGACAAGCTCCAGAGACTCGTCAACTCCCAACGGAATTGTCTGGTGAGGTAGTCTTACTTGGATTTATTTTACAAGTCATCCCTTTCAGCGAAGACTAGAAAATTTTTTGTGATTAGGCGATCGCTATCTCACTCAACAACAAAAACTCTCAAATGATTTGTTGTGTTTTAGAAGGTGATCCGCCAGAGCTAAAAGTCTTGATAAATTAGCCAAGACAAACAACCCAAATATTTAGATCCTTGCTGTAGTGGTAAGTAAGTGGGCAAAAGAAACTTTAAAACCCAAAAAGCTGTAGCGCACGCTGCGCGTGCGCTACAGCTTTTTGGGTTTTGGGTTTAATTATGCTTGCCTACTTATATTCCAACTAGTCGAGATGCTATTAGCTTTGGTCAATCAATAACAAAGATAAGAGATTAGTTAGCTGAAGCTTTCTTAAAAATAATAATAGTCCGATCGCTATTTCGGGCGATCGTTTCAGGAATATTGCCATGCAAGATTTGCTGTAAAAAGCTTTCACCACAGGCTCCCAACATAATTACATCGCTGCGTTGCTGATTGGCAAGATCGACGATCGCATCGGCAGTTGATTTAGAACAAATTGAAATCTTGCCAACGGAATATCGCATTGAATTGTATAAAGAGGCGGCATATTTGTCTAAGAGTTCAGAACTATTTCCTTTACTATCGGGAGAAAAAACTTGGCAAAGATAGATTTCGGGATAAGCAGAAAGATTGATCAATCCTGAAAGTAATAATAATGCTTGCTCAGTATTTTGTCCTTCAGCTATTGGAACCAACCATCGGTCGAAAGAAATATGATCTTTTTTAAATTCTCGATTGAATGGATTGGAATTTTGCAGGCGATTGCTAAATTTCACCAACATCACATCGCAATCTACTTGCCCAATTACAATATCAACTGTATCGCCCAAAATCCGTTCGGGCGAGTCAGGATATCCGTGCCAGCCGATCGCTAGCAAGTCGGTATGGCGATCGGCTACTACTTCTGCAATCGCGTGACCGATATCATGGGCGACCCTTACCTGCGAGTGCATGGGAACTTGCATGAGTTCTGCTTCCACAGACGCAATATTAAATAGTGCCAAGCTTGGGTTTAAGTCTACGGGTGTTTCAGATAGAGAAAGATGGCGATCAAGGTGAATAATGTGCAAACATTCTAATTCGTAATTTCGCTCCTTCGCGATCGCCAAAGCCATCTCCAGCATGTAAACAGCAGACTGCGGATTGCTCAATGGTAATAGCAATCTCCCCTTACCCGTCGCCGTGCCTCGTCTCTGATAGACAAGATAGGAAGGTTTAGTAGTTTGAGAGCTAACCCCGCGCAATCGTTGTGCTTGAGCGCGTAAAATATCGCTGCGAGTAATGATTCCGATCAACTTGTGGCGCTCGATTACTGGTAATCGTGAGAGTTTGTAGTAAGAAAGAAGATAGAGAACTTGCGAAAGGCTCTCTTCAGGCGAGACCACAATCAATTTTTGAGTATAGATCTGGGAGATTGGCATATCTCCAGACAGGTTTCTCTCACCTGCTTTAGCTAAATCCATCTGCGTGATAATGCCAACCAAGCTATCACCTGCTAGAACTGGGAACCCCCGATGTCGCGATCGCGCAAAGGTCTGAATCGCCTCATCAATACTCATGCGATCGGGCAATGTCTCAACTTGTCGCTGCATTACATCAGCCGCCCTCAGTCCATCCCACAATCCTTCTGTTACAGCTTCTGACTGAAGATGAATTCCTTTCAATCCTAACAAGCGAGTATACAATGAATTTGGAGCGTACTTTTCAGAACACAAGTAAGCGATCACGCTCGTAATCATCAATGGAAGAATAATATTGAAATCCATCGTAATCTCAAAAACGATGACAAAAGCCGTAATGGGAACTTTTGCCACAGCGCCAAAAAAAGCGCCCATTCCTGAAAGCGCGTAGGTCGCTGGCGTTCCCATTCCCAACCATGCATGTTCCAAATTCCCGACTAATGAACCCAACGCCGCGCCTAATATCAAACTTGGCACGAATAGACCGCCTGAAGTCTCGGCACTACAAGCAATTAACGTAAGCACAAATCTGACGACAAACGTCCCTACTGTAACTAACCAGTCCGATGACCCATTTGCCAAAAAGAGTTGCAAGCCAGCGCTGTCGCGAAAGTCACTCGGTAATATTGCGATCGCAATCCCAGACAAACAGCCCGCGATCGCGATGCGCCATGACAATGCCATCTTAAAAGTCTCGCGATTCCATTTGGTGACGGCAATGACGCTGTTGTTAAATAATGATGCAAAAACGCCAACGATAAGACCTAAAAACAATAAAAAAGGAATTTCTTGGGTGAAAAATTGAATCTGATTGCTTGGGGGATTGAGACTTTGTCCTCCCAAAATCCGCGAAACTACGCCGCCAATAAAAGACGAAATAATCGCCGTACCCAGAGTCAAGCTAGATACATCGTGCAGCAGTTCTTCAATCACAAATAACACTCCAGCGATCGGCGCGTTAAACCCTGCTGCCAACCCTGCGGCGGCTCCCGCCGCAATTAGCTGGCGACGATTTTCAGGTGAGTTGGGAAACCACTGACTAATTTGTCCCGCGATCGCAGCACCAATTTGCACGGTTGGTCCCTGACGACCGAGCGCAAGCCCTGAACCCAGCGCCAAAATGGTACTCACTATTTTGATGATCGCCACCCGCAAGTTGAGAGCGACGGGAATATAGCCGAGTGCGGCTTTGACTTGAGGAATTCCGCTCCCAGCAGCCTCAGGCGCGAATCTCTCGATCAAAAATCCCGATAAAAATCCGCCGATCGCGCCGATTGTGGGAAGCACGATCCATGCAGGTAGTTGGCTCGCAATCTGGATGCGCCATCCTCCCAACCAACCAATACTTTGCTTCAGCATTACAGCAGACAAGCCCGCAACTAAACCGATCAAACAGGCTTCTAAAATCGCCAATTGCTTGGGGCTAAGCGATTTGAGTGGGGATGGTAATCCTAAAGCCATAAACCTATAGTCATAAATATTTGCCGAGTGTTGAGATAAAAATCATTTCCTCAATTTTACAGGGGGGGCGATCGCAATTTCACTCAACAACAAATATTCTCAGATGATTTGATGTGTTTTAGGTTTGCGATCGTAGATAATCTCTCAAAATTCAGCAATGCAGCCGATCATTTTTTCTTATCCAATCTTGCATTAAATCAGACAACCCAAACGGACTTAGCAGTAATTATTTTGCACCTGTTGATTATGCGTAATCAAAAAGCATCGTCGTCATATAACGTTCTGTCCATTCTGCACCAAAAGACTTTTCGAGAATCCGTCGCGTTTTATCGTTTTGTTGTTGCTTTTGGCAATAATTGCGCTGACCTGCCAGAATTTGATCAATCTCTGGGGATGAAGTTAATGGCACTGTCGCCATCGCTAATTGACAGTGCAAAGTCAAATATTCACGCACTCTTTGTAAGAAGTCTGCTTCTTCGCGATCGCCCATGGGACGCACAAACAAACAAAAATCTGAAAAAATATCGCCCCATGCTGGCAACTCGCGAGTCTGCTCAAATTTAATCTCAGGCAGACTAGACAAAGCATTGGCATAACTACGAGGTAAAGCGCGTTCAGGATGCACAGGCGATAAATCCACGATCGCTGCACTAATACTGCCACGTCCGCCCACTAAGTCACATCCAAAAATGGGAATGCCATATTCAGGATTAGGAAACATCACACAATGCAGAATATCTAAGCCACTGCCAACTTTGGCTAGCTCCAAATGCAGCTTCCGAAATTGAGGCGTGCTATAACAATGATTCTCAATTACGAGGCGTTCGCCTTCCAAAGCCCCTTCCACATAGCCTAGATCTTCAGGAACTTGATAGGGCGATAAATCTAAGTTTTCTCGCCATACAGTTTCGATACAGTTGGCTAGATCGCGAATTAGGGGATATTGTTGCTCTCGCAGCGATGTTTCTGTCATGTGATGTTCTTTAAATATTTTAAATATGTGTAAATTTTAATTGTAAGCTCTAATTCGTTGCAGTCGATTATGAATTCGATTTGCTAGATCTATGCCTGTGATTGGTTTATATAAAAAGTCATCCGCACCAGCACCAAAAGCGAGATTTTGTGTATTTACATCTGTATTTGCATCTGTATTTGCACTTAAAAATAAGACTGCTAAACGCTGCCAGTCGGGATTACTTCTTAGGGCTTGGCACAGTTCAAATCCATTAATTTGTGGCATATTCGCCTCTAACACTAATACATCAGGTGATACTGCTTGCAATACTGACCAAAACTCTTGTGAATCTGCCAAGGTCGTTATTTTAAAATGCCAAGGCTTGAGTAGGTTCGGAAGCGATCGCAAAAAATCGACATCATGATCCACAATCATTATCTTTGTCGCGATTTGAGAATTTGATGGCGGTAAATTAAATGAATTGGGAACAGAGTGCTTAATTTGATTTGGCATTCCTATTTCAGGAGCGTTATCTGGCGCTTTCAGGTAGTAGCCGCGCCCATGAACAGTCGCGATGAAATCTGATGGCGCACCTGCGGCTACTAACTTATGCCGTAAGTGCCGAACATGCGATCGCACGGTTGCTTCTGACGGAAATTGATCGGATGACCAGAGGCGATC
>JBBRQX010000027.1:0-12769 GCA_038225745.1 Pseudanabaenales cyanobacterium
AAGCTGTCCGAGTGTCTTCAGTTCCGCCAGTTGTGCCGCATCAGAGGCATCGGGTAAGCAACCTGGACGAAGTGAATCGCCTAAGCTGAAAGATACATCATGCTTCTTGAAGATTTCGATGATGTCGTTGAAGTGGGTGTAGAGCGGATTTTGCTTGTGGTGATGCAACATCCAACGGGCAAGAATACCGCCGCCACGGGAGACGATACCTGTCAAACGATTTTTGACAAGTGGAAGATGCTCGATCAAAATTCCAGCATGGATAGTTTGATAGTCTACACCTTGCTCAGCGTGCTTCTCAATGATATGCAAGAAATCATCAGGAGTGAGATTTTGCATTGTGCCATGCACACTTTCGAGGGCTTGGTAAATGGGAACTGTACCAATGGGAACAGGTGAAGCATTAATGATCGCAGTACGGATCACATCTAGATCACCGCCACCTGTTGTCAAGTCCATGACCGTATCTGCGCCATACTTGACAGATAGATGTAGCTTCTCGATTTCTTCGTTAATGTCAGAACTGTTTGGCGATGCGCCGATATTGGCATTAACCTTGCATCGAAAAGCAATCCCAATTCCCATCGGCTCAAGATTGGTGTGATTCTTGTTAGCGGGAATGATCGCCCGACCGCGTGCTACTTCAGCGCGTACCAGTTCGACTGGCAAGTTTTCACGCCATGCTACATACTGCATTTCTTCGGTGATGATGCCTTGACGAGCGCAATGCATCTGCGTACCGCGATATTCTCCGCGCATTTTGGGCGCAGAGCTAGTCTTTAATCCAACTGTCATATAAATTTCCTCAAATAATGTGCTTTCCTACGCCGATGTCAATCGGTTCAGGTTCTAAGGATCTGCTCTCAGTCTAGTATTTTCTAGACACTCCCAGCGTCTTGCGATCATAGCATTGTAAAGCTAGAAACTGTCGCAAAACCAAAGAAGCTAGAGGCGGCGCGAAGCGCCGCCTCTAGCTTCTTTGGTAAGAATTGTTAGTTTCGGGCGCGAAAGCGCCGCACTACCAGTTCTTGTATAGGCTTATTCAAAATCAATATTGTCGTAAAGATCGGCTATTTGGATCTGCAAATCCAAGAATTTCAAAGAGAGAGTAACGGCTGGATCATCGTATTCTGAAAACAACCATTGATTGACGGCGGTTTTAACGTGATGTTCAACATGGATACGGTATTGATCGATTAAGATATATTCCTGAAAAGTGTCGATGGTTCGATATGCAGCGAATTTTTCACTGCGATCGTAATTTTTCGTGGATCGAGATAACACTTCCGCGATAAAGCAAGGATTTGTAATTGTGTCTTTGCGTCCAGTTTGCATTTCTAAAGGCTTAGCCGCAACCATTACATCAGGATATGTATGTTGATTGAAAGCGGGAATCCAAAGTCTTTGATCTGCCGAAAAAAGGCGGTAGGGCTTTCCTCGTAGCAATGGTTTGAGAAATGCCAGTAGATTAACTGCAATTTCATTATGGTTTGGGGTTCCGCCAGGCATAGAAATAATTTCTCCATTACGGTATTCGCTGCGAGTTTCTGAATTTACCTCTAGCTCTAGATATTCTTCAACGGTGTAAGTCTTCTTAGCAGTTGGAGGGGCAATTTGAGTAACCATCGTAATTCAACGCCGATCGCGTCCTGATAGGATTTGTTTAAAGTATGGCTGGGTGGATTTGAGGCATTTTTGCAGTTCTGGTGTGACATCTGTTGCTGATTCACCATCACGTTTGTAAACAAGCCCTCCTCTGACAAATCGCCCGACTAGTTTGCCGAAGGTGATTTTGTCGCGACTATAAGCATATTGTTGAATCGACAGATCTACTGAATTGCCTTTTTTGGGATCTTGCAAACTGTAAACTTCATAGTCAATACCAGTCTGATAGCGCGGTATGACTAAATTCAGCGAAACAATCATCGAGCCGTTGGGTGAAAATCCTTGATAACAAACGCGATCGCGATCTTTATCACCTGTAGGGCTAGCTTGCTTTGCTATGCGAATGTACCGCGAACCACCACCCCAATAAAGTCCTTCTTCGAGTGCTTGGACATCACTGGATATACTAAAGACGCTAAGGGCGATCGCAGCAATGCTATAAAAAACTCGTTTCATAATCTCTACTCAAAAATCTGTGATATCAAACATGAAAACTCTGGCAATAAAGGTGAAGTAAGCGTATCACTAGCAAATAAAGTCATCGCCAGTTTAAGAATGCCATTTTCGCGGCGATAAACTTGGATTTGCTTAGCACGCCAATCCGCAATCCAATATTCCAATACGCCCCTTGACGAATAAAGTTTTAACTTAACTTCGCGATCGCGTTTTTCATTTTCCGTTCCCGCCGATAGCACCTCGATCACCAGATCGGGCGCACCACGAAAATGTCCTGTATCATCAATCAGAGCCGTATATTTATCTTTGGTCATCCATATGACATCGGGAATAACATCATCATTGTCGCCAAAGATCAATCCTGCACCAAGTTCTGTTTCGCCTAATTGTGTAGCGCGTGACCAAATATCTAAAACAGTAAAAAATCTGCCGCAAGTTTTTTGATGTTTGTTATGGGGCGCTCTGGTCACGTAAAGTTCTCCGTTAATAATTTCATAACGCTTGCCGTTGTCAGACAATAGTTCTAAGTCAGCACTTGTCCACAGAAGTTGCGCCTCTGGCTGAGAGATTGGGGCTTCAGGGGTAATGCTAGTAATTAAGGCTTCGGGGGTAGCGATCGCTTGAGTCATGATGGATGCCTAAGATACGCGATATGGTCATAGTATAGCAATTGTCGGAATCACGGATTAGGCGGATTATGATTACTCTAGTTACAGGCGCAACTCGCTCAGGCAAAAGTGAATGGGCAGAACACTTAGCATTGCGATCGCAAAAATCTATAATCTACATCGCCACTGCAACTCGTTATCCTGATGATGCAGAATGGGAAGTGCGTCTACAAAAACATTGCGATCGCCGTCCTGAAAATTGGCAGACTCTTGAAGTTCCTATTGAATTAGCAAAAAGCATTTTAGAGATTAACAATGATTCTACTTATATTTTGGTAGATTCGCTTGGGACTTGGTTAGCGAATCTCTTGGAAGAGAATGAAGAGTCTTGGATACAGATTGAGAAGGAATTACTATCAGCAATTCAAGCCTGTAAAGTTGATATCACTTTTGTCTCTGAAGAAGTAGGTTGGGGAATTGTGCCAGCCTATGAATTGGGTAGAACATTTCGCGATCGCCTTGGTGGTCTGAGTCGAAAAATTGGCGCGATCGCAGATGCAGTCTATCTAGTCACAGGCGGCTATGCAGTAAATCTTACGCAAATCGGTGAGAGGTTGCCATAAAGAGGCGATCGCTATCACAGTAATCAGTAAACTAAGTAGGTGGGCAGAAGAAACCGTAGTTCGCGCTCATTTAAGAAACCATACAAGCAGCATTTAATATGCCAAAACTTAGCGAAACTGCTCCCAAAAATATTCCATGTGACATTGTGCCATCTTGAATTCCGTAGGTAATTCCCTTGATGACTCGACGCACGACAACATAGGCAAGTAATTGAATAATCAACGATATGCCTCCCCATATTGTTAAGTCGATTAAATTCACACTATGGGCAATTACCGAAGCTAAAGCAATCACAAAACCTATCAATGAACCGCTTAAACTGACTGAGGCGGCCGAGTTGCCTTGACGAATTAATTCAATTTCCTTGTAAGGCGTAACTTTAATATATAAGCCAACAAAGATCCCAGTTAAAAATAATGACACAATCAAATAAGCCACAAAGAATGGGAAAGTGCTTAATGAAGAAAAAATATCTTTATTCATAATTAATCCTTAGGTACAAAGTAGTGAGGGACGAAACGAGATGTATTTTTAGTAATTAGAGAATTATCTTCGCGAATACCAAGCCCCGCAGGCTCGTTACCAATTATCCATGCTCCAATCACTGGATAATTGTTATCTCCAAATTTGGGTAAAGGAGCATAAGCTTGATAAACGTAGCCTTCAGATCCGTATACTCCTTCTGTCATCAAAGTATTCTCTGATGTATGAATAGATATATTCGATCCTTCTCTCGAAAGTAAAGGTTTTTTGACATATGACATGTTTAAGGGGAAAGAATTAAAATAAGCTGGCAGTAAATTGGGATGGTTAGGGTAAAGTTCCCAAAGTATTGGCAATATCCCTTTATTACTTAAGAGCATTTTCCAGCAAGGCTCAATCATATTTAATTTGTTTGACAGTATGTACTTTCCAAACTCTTCTTGAATCATCCACTCCCACGGATAAAGTTTGAAAATTGAGTGGATCGGCTTTTCTTCTAGATCCACAAACACTTTTTTCAAAGCATCCCAACCAATATCTTCAATAAAGATCTTTGATGTAACTATGCCAGCCTGAGAAGCAGTATCACGAAGATATTCGACTGTAGAGTAATCTTCTTGACATTCATCGACACAAGAAAAATAAAGAGGTTCACGAATCCACCCCTGAGAGAGAATTTCTTTCCATCTATCTATAAGTTTTTCATGAATTGAGTTAAATTGATCCATCTCGGGCTTAGCTTCTTCCAACCAAAACCATTGGGCAATGCTTGCCTCGATTAGAGATGTTGGGGTATCTGCATTATATTCCAGTAATTTGGGAGGGTTAAACCCGTCATAGCTAAGATCGAACCTTCCATAGACCGAAGGCTCTTGTTTTAGCCAAGATTGTTCGATGTATTTTTTAAATAGATCTGGAATCGCAAGATCGTCATATCGCTTATTTGTAATGATGTGTTGAATTGCTTCAAGGCACATTTGATGTAGTTCTGCGGTAACTTCTTCTATCATGTCAATCTCTTCGACAGAGAAACAATAACATGCTGATTCTTCCCAATATTTTCCATCAATGCTATGAAAATCAAATCCTATGGCTTCCATCTTTTGTTGCCAGTTGTTTCGCTGGATTATATTTTCTCTATACATCAGCTACGTCCTCCAGATTTTCCAAAAGAAGAGCCAAATCCACTCCGTTGAACGCTAGAAGCGCGAGTATTTAAACGTTGAGTTGTTGAACTATCTCTATAGATAAAACTTCTGCCACCTCCCGAACTAGAACCATTTTTTTCGCAATTCTTAACTCCCCATTCTGAGATACAGTCTGCTTTATTTAAATAATTGTAATCATTACTAGCACTGCATCCATTGGTAAAAATGAAAGCACCCACTAAAAGTAGTTTGATTTCAGAAGATCGTTTTCTATTCATATAATTTACCAAATATTGGCTACCACAATATTGACGGCTGAAGGACACTAGCATAGATGCAGACTCAGATCAACAAAGAGATCTATTACTGGTCGCTCCAGAGCAGAAATTTAGAGTTGTGTAGTATTTCAAGCATATAGTTGCGATCGCCTCAACAATCATCTTCTCAAGTTTGCGATTATGCGATCGCTATTTTACTCAACCACCAATATTCTCAAATGATTTGATGTGTTTTAGAGAGCGATCGCCAATAAGATATCCGAACTTATTGATGAAATCAACTGTTATATGCTTTGGTTCTCATTTGAATGGAATATACTGAACTACATTGACCCATTCATCATGTTCAGAAGCCTTAGCAATCAATTCTAAATCTTTAACGAATTGACCAATAGTACCTCCCAATTGATGCCCAAAGATTAAGCCTGAAAAGCGTTTACCTTCGATCTGCCAAGTTTCGGCTAAAATTCTAAAGCGAATATCTTGAGTAAAGAGAACACGCTCAAGTTCCGTTACTCTTAACAATAGCTGATCGTCAGGAAGTTCTTTAGTTCCATCCTCAAATGCTGTCAATACGTCTATACCTCGGCGACGCAACTGCTCGGTAATTGATTGAGGAATATGAACATCCATATATATTGCGATCGCCATTTACAGCAGTCCTTTAGCTTTCATGCGATTATAAAAAGGTGACTTGACTGCAAGATCCATATCCTCTTTTACTTGCTGCCACTCCTGTCTAATTTCTTGGTCAATTTCTTCTTGATGGTCAAAATAGTAACCCATTGCTGCATGGGCTTCGGCTAGGTTTAAGTAAAGATGCTGACGACAAATTTCTTCGACTGACCAGCCATAGGCAATGTAGTCCATGACGATTTGGGCAATTCTAATGCGTGGCAGACGTTGCAATCTTGCAGACTGACTTTCATTCTTTTCAATGTGTGGATAACTCAGGGTTAACATATTGTTTTGTTTTAACCTAGCTAATTTTCTTATTCTAACAGTTTTATCTTTGCTGCTAAGAGCTGTGTATTTTTCCGTTTTATGTTACCGCAGATTTTCGTACAAAATTAATGCGATCGCCTCAACATTGATCTTCTCAAGTTCGTTAAGGGGCGATCGCTTAAAAGTTTCTTTTGATAGCGATCGCCAATAATTAGAGCCTAATAATGAAATACTGTAACGCTGCTCTAAATTTGATTGATCGCCTTCTCTAAATCAGCGATAGACTGGTTATAACCAATGATTGCCTGTAAGCGATTGACATCCGCACGAGTCAAGTCTTCTTCTGCCCTGATTACCTCTAACTGAGTGCCAACTCCTGCACTTAAACGCAACCTAGCCAAACGTAAAGCCTCAGTGGATTGTTCTACCGCTCTTGTCGATGTATCAATTTGCTTGCGCCGAGACTGAGAGTTGATATAAGGCTGTTCTACTTCAAACCTTAATTGAGTTATAGACTGTTGAAATCTACTTTCTGCTAGTGCTTGATCGGCTTGAGCTTGATTTACCTGAGCATTCGCCACGCCACCATCAAACAAACTCATACTAACCGTAGCCCCAACCCTATAACCAAAAGCAACTCCACCTATTCTCGAAAAGTCATCGACCGCATCAAGACTGGTGAAAACATTAACTTGTGGCCCCAACCGAGCAATAGAAGCACGGGCGCGATCGCGGGCAATTTCTCTTTGTAGCCTCTGGGTATCAAGTTCAGAACGATTTTTTAGGGCTAAAAGAATAGTATCTTCTAAGCTTAGTTTCCACTCAGGGACAGGCTCAATTTTATCGACTGCCGATAGATCGAGAGTGGGAGGATACTCTAACTGCCTTGCTAATTCTCTTCGGGCAATTAGTTGTCTGGCTTGGGCATCTAGCAGCGATTGCTGGGCATTTGACAACTGAACTTGAGACTGAAGAACATCAAATTTAGTACCTACTCCTGCTTTTTCTGAGGCGATCGTATCTTTAAGACTACGTTGATTATTCTCTACAGATTTCTCTTGAATGCGAACATTCTCATCTGTATTTTGGAGATTGTAATATAAAGTGACGATCGCTATGCGGACAGTTTGAGTAATACGATTGAGTTCTAGTTCCGTTACCCGCAGTTGATTTTCTGTAGCTTTAATATTCGATTCCACTAAACCAGAATTATAGACATTATAGTTTAGGGTAAGGGCAGCATTAACAGGTTGAGAAATCGTGCTACTTTCGGTATTAAAACCTAATAGCGAAGAACCAGAAGAAATATTGCCTAGTCTAGCATTGGCAGAATCTATATAGGTATAGTTTGCAGAAGTGCTTAAAGTCGGTAATCTAGCTGCTTCTACTTCCTGTAAAACTGCTCTATTTCGATCTACATTAATTCGAGCTTGGATAATATCCCGATTATTGCGACTAGCGATCGCCAAACTTTCTTCCAAAGTAATCGGCTGAGTGCGTTCAATTTTAATTTGACTAGGGTTTGTAGGAACAAATAGATTTTGGTCAGACTGGAGATTATTATTAAGTCCAATTTGGGCATTGGTAGATAAGGGATGACCGAATATAGCCAGTCCAAAGGTTAATGCGAGTGAAAAAATTTTCATGGTTAAGTTGATTAATTCTGTATTAATTTCCGCCGTTCGGTTTCTTGTGCTTCAAAGCTAACCTGACTAAAAACATAAGTTGTAGAGTTCAGGCTTCAGGATTTTTAGCCACAAGTTTGCCGTCTTCCATGTAGACAATGCGATCGGCGACATCCAAAATGCGATTATCGTGAGTCACCATTAGGATTGTGCAGCCTTGTTCTTTCGCTAATTTTTGCATTAGGGTTACTACTTCTCTACCCGATTGTTTATCCAAAGCAGCAGTCGGCTCGTCTGCCAGAATAATTTTGGGATGACTAACTAAGGCCCGCGCGATCGCCACCCTCTGTTTTTGCCCACCCGATAAACTTTCAGGATAATAATCGATTCTTTTATCCAAACCGACCACTTCTAAGATTTCCTTAGCTCGTTCTTTGCGTTCGGGTCGAGAATAACTTCCATGTACTTCCAAACCCATCATTACATTCTCAATTGCCGTGAGCGAACTATGCAAATTATGTGCTTGAAAGATATAACCACAGCACCGCCGAGATTCTAGAGCCGAAATTTTGGGTGCATCAACTAGCTCGCTACCCAAGATTTTCAGACTGCCCGACTGAGGCGATCGCAATCCGCCCATCAGTGAAAGTAAAGTGGTTTTACCCGATCCTGAAGGCCCTGTAAGAATCACAATTTCACCTCGATCAATTGCGAGATTTACATCAAATAAAACTTGCTTTTGCAGTTCGCCTTTACCAAAAAAGTGATTGAGATTCTGCACGGCGATCGCTGTCGATAGAGACATTAAATCATCACTAAATTCAGATTCTATAGTTTGCATAATTTTTGTCAAATGGTCGAATGGTTAAAAGATTAGAAAATATCCGCAGGATCGGCAGATTGAATTTTTCGCATAGCAATCATGCCCGATACTCCACACATCACCATCGTTAGAAAAAACACAAAAGAGAGGCGTGCAAAGGTCATGGAAATTGGCAATGCCGCCACATTCGCAATCAGCGCATACTGCCCCAACGCCAGAGCCAATCCAGGGATAAAGCCCAATACTGCTAAAATCATCGCTTCTTCTAAAACGATAAAAATGATGAAGCGATCGCCATATCCCATTGCCTTAAAAGTGGCATATTCTCCTAAATGTTCGTTTACATCGGTCGAGAGAATTTGAAATACGATCACAATTCCCACCATAAATGCCATTACTGCACCAAGTCCGAAAATCACACCAATTGGAGTATTACTAGCCCAATATGCTTGTTCGACATCCAAATATCCCAGCTTCGTCGTAGCGATCGCATCTTTCGGTAGTGTGGCTTGGATATCTGCTAAAACTTGATTAACATCTGCTCCTGCTTTGATCTTCACGAGTCCTAACGTCACTTGCCCCGCGTTGCGATTGGGAAAGAAGCGCAAAAAATTCTCTTGACTGGTAATCAAAGTACCATCCGTAGCAAATGATGCGCCAAGAGGAAACAAACCCACTACTTGAATGGTACGGCGATCAATTTCAGTTTTAACCGATTCCCCTTGTTTGACTTTCTCCACGACTTTGGCATATTCTCCCCTCGCAAATTTATCGAATACGAAAGTATCAGGCTGATTTAGCTTATCCAAGTGGGGAGTAATCTCGGGGATTTTCAAACCAGGTCGCTCGATATTCTGCCCTGCTAGGGTTAGTTGCGTTTTTTTCAGAGTCTGAGGATTTTTCCACACAATTGTATCGGTGTATAAGGCTTCCGCAGATTCAACTCCATTTACATCTCGAATTTGAAAAATACGGCGACGTGGAAAGGTGCTAGGAAGGCTGAGATCTCGGTATTGAGTGCTGCGAATGACAATATCGGCATTGAGGCTCTGCACTAATAAAGTATTGCTTTCAAATAGCGCACCTTGGATTCCCAACTGGGCAAAAATTAGTAAATCTGCGAATCCAATTCCGCCGATCGCTACCAATAGCCTGCCTTTATTCTTTTGTAATTGCTTCCAACCGAGAGGAGTGCGTTGGCTCAAGCTCTGCCAAAATCCCAGTTTAATTCGCTTCTTTTCAGATGATAATAGAACTTCAGGTTCTTTCTGTTCGGGTAAAATTATGGTCATAGCTGAATTTCTCCTGTTACTTGTAAATTAGTTAATCCTCTTACTTCGATTGCTGAATCTGAATCTAGCTGCACTCTAATTTCCAGAATCCGCGCATCAATATTGCCTGAAGTATCAGAATTCACGACATTCTGACGTTGTACTCTTATGCCCACCTCTATCACTCTGCCCGTCAGAGCCTGCGGCAAGCTATCGCCAAAGAGTTTTACCTTCTGATTCTTCTGCACTTTAGTAATGTCACCTTCAAACACTTCCAAGACTGCGAGCATTTGATCGGTCTTACCTACTTCTACGATGCCATTAGTCGAAATCAATTCTCCAGGGCGAGTATTCACTTCTAGCACTACGCCATCTTGAGGAGTTCGCACGTAGGCCAAATCTAGTTGTGCCTTTGCTTGCTGCACTGAGGCGATCGCTCGATTTACTTGGGCTTGAGATGCAGAAATATCCACAGGACGAACTTCTGAAATCCGATCTAAGGTGGCTTTTGCTTCATTCAGTTCTGGCAATTTTGTGGCTTGAGTCCGATTGAGAACTGCCTCTGACTCTTGCAAGTTCCTGCGTGCCATTGCCAAAGTTAACCGCTTGCTATCTCTTAATGAAGCATTGGTTGCGCCCTCACTATAGAGAGAATCAAAGCGCTGCACTTCCGTTTGAGCATTTTCAACTTCGGATTGCAGTCTAGCCACCGTTGCAGATTGAGCCAGAACATCACCTCGACTTTGGGCTTCAATTCGGGCGATCGCGGCTTTTTGCGAGGAAATTTCACCATCTTTTGCTCCAGATCTTACGACTTCAAGATTGGACTCGGCAACTTTTACCTGTTCTTCAGCTTCTAATAAGGCGGCTTCGAGGCGATCGCGGCTATCTAAAATAGCGACGATCTGTCCTGCTTTAATCGAATCTCCTTGCTTTACCAAAAGCTTTTCGACTCGACTACTCCCACCCGTAGATGAAGGGGCCGAAAGCTTAATTACTTGACCTTGGGGTTCCAAATATCCCAAAGCCGTAACCGTTCTCACCGTAGGCGCGACATTTTCTGTGGGCTGAGGCTGAGTAGTAGTAAAAAGCGATCGCCACAGGGTATAACCACCGCCACCGATTGCAATAACTGCACCAATGACTAAAATTTGCTTGAAAGGCGATCGCTTGGGACTTTTATTGACGTTTTGATTCATGGTCTTGAATTTAAGTAAATGATTTAATTGATTATTCGATTCCTTCTTGCGATCGCATCATCTCGATAAAATGCAACCCGCAAGCCAGCTTTTTCGCCACACTAGAGTCAGGTTCGATCGCCCGCCAAAAAGGAGTAACTTGTTCGGGATCTTTGCCAGCTTGGATTTCTTCCCATGCTGCTTCTGCCACTGTCCGAGCAGCAGTAGAGGTAGTAAGGGGACAACTTCCATCACCATTATGGGTTTGGGCGATTTGCTTACGCATTTGAGCGATGGTAACCGAGCCGCCCTTGGGAATGCCATCCATAAACTGCTTGACTAACTGCGGTGTCGGCACAAATAGAACTCCACCAACAGGAATGCCAGCCATCGACTTCTCCAAAACCTGTAGTTTAGGCTGATTATTTGCGTTAAGTTTCTCTTGCCAAGTTTTTGCCATCTCATTTCTCCTTTTAATCTGTGACTTAATCTATAACCAAAACCATTTGTTGATAGGAGCGCAAAACGAAATTGGGAACAGGCGCGATCGTTTGGTCTGGCTCTAGACGCAAACTGGGATAAGATTGTGAAAGTTCCTCAAGCACGACTCGTAACTCTAACTTAGCTAAAGTCGCACCCACGCAGAAGTGAATGCCATGCCCAAAACTGAGATGATTAGATGCGTTCGGGCGATCCAAGAGAAGTTCATTGGGATTAGGGAACTGTTCGGGATCGTAATTACCTGCTAGATATGTAATCCATACGTTGGAATCTTTGGGAATAGTCACCTCACCCAAAACCACATCACGGCTAGTACGGCGGTAAAGCCCCACAGCAGATCCACCATGACGAATAAACTCATCTACGGCAGCACCAATACCTTCGGGATTCTGGCAGATGTAGTCCCAAAGCTGAGGCTGTTTCAGCACCGTATATAGGGTATTCCCAATCAGAGCGGCTGTGGTCTCATGTCCCGCTAAAACCAGATTAAATGTTAGTCCCGCAATCTCTTCATAAGTAAGCGGCTCCCGATCGCTCTGGCGAGTTTGAATCATAGCGCTGATCAGGTTCTCGGCTGGATTATCAGCGTAGTGCTTGACAAGCTCCAGCATATATTCGTAGTAATCAAGAATGCTCTGCCCGATCTCGCGTTGTTGCTCAATGCTCCAACCTGGAATCTGGGCACGAATTGAATCTGTACTCCAGCGTTTAATGCTTGGTGCATCAACATCTGGTACACCCATCAGGCGGCAGATCGTGAGCAATGGTAACTGGTCGCAAAAGCTGTTAATAAATTCAGCCCGTTTTTTCTCCTTTAACTCGGCTAGTAGCTGGTGGGTTAGATCGCGGATTTGCGGTTCTAAGATTGAAACTTGACGAGATGTAAATACACGCTGAAAGCTATTGCGAAACCGCGTATGTACTGGTGGGTCAACATTAACTAAGGAATATGCAAAAACAGGATGATTCAATCCCCCAAGCATTTTAAGAGCCTCTGGAGAGGCTAAAGAAGCCGAAGAGAAAGCTCCGCCAGATGTGAAGGTTTCAACATCTTTCATAACCGTCTTCAAGTCTTCGTAGCGAGTCACCACCCATAGGTTCATAACTGGGCTAAAGAATACGGGTTGCTCGTCTCGCGCCGACATAAATGCCGATTGAGGATCT
>JBBRQX010000028.1:0-12562 GCA_038225745.1 Pseudanabaenales cyanobacterium
GCATCATTTTCGGTTACGGGTG
This sequence comes from Pseudanabaenales cyanobacterium, assembly GCA_038225745.1. Lineage (GTDB taxonomy): Bacteria > Cyanobacteriota > Cyanobacteriia > Pseudanabaenales > Pseudanabaenaceae > Pseudanabaena. The sequence goes on from JBBRQX010000028.1 coordinate 23, forward strand.
AAGATGGATTAAGATACGATCGCGGATCGAGACCCAAGCGATAGGGGACATCAGCTAAAGCGATAATTTCACCTGTTTCGGTGGAGTCGATTACAAACCAATTGGTCGGATGCTTTGCTGCACTGGGATTTTTTGGACTGGCAAGCGGTATAAAGTGAATTGTTTCTTTTTGCAATCGCGATGAATTTTCGTAACGATATGCATCATCAATAATTTGCGAAAGCGGTTCAGTATTTAGCGGTGGCGTATTTGGTGCAGGACGATGCTGAATAGCGATCGCGCGATCAATCTGTTTACCGTCAGCACGCATTTCCAGTTTTTTAATCACCGTATTTGGGAACCATTTCAATTTGCCGTTCCCTTTTTGAGCGGCTTCCTGCAACATATTTACAAGTATTTGTTGCGCGGTATTGGGAATGAAGCAAGAAACACTTACCCAACAATCGCCAGCATTCAGTCTTCCATAGTTCTGCTCAATTCGCTTGCGAAATTCTACATATCCCTGCGGAAAGAACCAAAGATTGCGTTGTTTTTTGGCTTCATCTAATGCCGATGTACCCTGAGATGTAAGCTGTCCACCCATCCAGTCAGTAATTTCGGTCATGCAGACGGTGCGCCCTGCGAGTAAACCTTCATAGGCGGCCGCCGTACCTGCTAAACCACCGCCAATAATCAGGATTTCGCATTCTTCGCTGCGATTTGATGCTTTGGGAATGGCGGTTTGCGCGATCGCGATATCAGTAATTGATACTGCACCTAATGCGATCCAAAATCCAACCGTGGAGGCGATCGCGCCAATAGAAATACGCTTCTTATATCTTAATTCAATCATTTTTATAACTATTTATCCTTTATAAACCGATCACTTTTAACATCTTAAGGCTTGGGCGATCGCAATTAATTGCTCAAAATCTAACACGGCAATGCGATCGCTGTCCCAATCTTCAATATGGCATGATGTCTAATCGCGAAAATATAGACTAAAATAATCTGACACCTCAAGATTTACAAGTATGTCGTCATCACAACCTGCCACCGATCTACGTGAAGCTTACCGTGTCTGTGAGCCGAAGCCTCTAAATGGTGAAGATTTTGATCGCTATTACGAACCTCTATTGGGTGAGGATGATTTTGATGCAGTAAAGGCGATCGGGGCATCTTTGTTTGTGCAGAAGTTAGGAGAACACAAAACTTTTTTTGTTGCTGGGCATCGTGGTTGTGGTAAGACGACAGAGTTGAATTTGCTTATAAAAAATTGGGGTGAAGATTATCATGTGATTTATATTGAAGTAGACAAAATTTCAAACATTAGCAACATTGATTATATTGATATTCATTTACTTGCTGCACTTTATTTAAATCAATACATATACGAGAAAGGTATAAATATCGATCCAACAATTATTAATGATTTTAAATCTGTAATTTTCCAAATCATTGAGGATGCCGTAGAAGCAGATTTGTCAGTCGATGAAAAGATTGCTTCTATTAAATCTATTGCAAATGAAAGAGAGCTTGATGAGATAGATGTGTCAACAGAATTGCCATTAATTTTAGCTGGTCTTTTACTGAAAATCAGGAAATTAAAAACTGTAGATGGTAGATATATAAGAGCTTATGTAGAACGAAGCTTTCAGGATGTTCCTACATATAGAGGTGCATTTGTTCATTATCAAAAGGAATTTAATAATATTTTTAATATCCTATTAAACACTGTTAATCAGGTATTAAAAGAGAATGAGAATAGCCATAAAGGGATTATTTTTATATTTGATAATCTTGATCGTTGTTCTATAAAAGATAGTAAATATATCTTCAACGATGAAATTAAAGAATTATCTCAATTTGATAGTAATGTAATCTATACTGCACCTATCTACTGTATAAAAAATTTACAAAAGCTAAATACAAATCATCAAAAATCGCTATTTGTACCACTGCCAAATATTTATAAATTTAATGAAGCTAAAGATAGACCTCAGACCGATCATTTATCAATCCAGAAATTGCTCGATGTTTTAAATCGTCGAATCAATATAAACTCCTTGTTCAATGCAGGAAATTTGATAAATGATTTAAGTGTTTCTAGTGGGGGCAATTTAACTTACATGATGATTCTTCTACGCCAAGCTTGTCTATCTGCTATTGGAAGAGGGAGACAAATAATTAATGAAGTAGATGTTAACTATGCAATAAAAGAATTGCAAGTGTATTGTAAGTTTAGTGATCGTTCATTCTCATTCTACCAAGACATCGCTAAGTCTTTTCATAGTAAGTCATTACCAGATGGAGATAATGGATTATTAGCTTTAAAAATGGGAATTCTTTTGCAATATTCGGATGAGAGAAGAGATTGGTTTTTCCCTCAACCTGCTGTCATGCAAATGGACAAATTTAAGCAGGCTCTTAGTGAGATCGAAAACAGACTTTTAGACATAGAAGAAGTATCAAAAGCAGAGAAAAAATCATTTTCTTGGCGTAACTTAGTCATTTCAGAAGTTGAGCTTCATAACATTAGATGTTTTGAGAATTTGCAACTTTGCTTTACTGAAAATGAAAATCCTTCTGATTGGATAATGATTCTGGGTGAAAATGCCGCAGGTAAAACTACCTTACTTAGAAGTATTGCTCTCGGACTATGCGATCAAAGCGATGCTGCCGCTCTCATGTCATCAATACGAGGAGATTTAGTGCGTGAAGGTACAGATGAAGGCTATATCAAGATCGTCCTTTGTAACAAAGATGCATCTGAGTTACCACTTTTGCGATCGCAACAACTGCATCGAGCATTATTGAGTGCTTTTCCGACTATCTCTAAACTTAAAGCTCTGAAAAATGTTTTATCAGAAGAACTAGGACAACCATCACACTATCCCACCCTTTCCGAACAAATCATCGAGATGATTGCAAGAGTAAACACAGAAGAAAAGCTTGATGAACTAATAGCGATCGCACGTCAGCAAAGCCCCGAAAATCCCTCTTTACAGAATCTAGACGAAATCGATAAAACTAATACCTACACAATTACAACCACGATTACCAAGCAAGCCGAAAACAACGAGATTCTGACCCAAACAATTGAGCCGAATATTGATTTTCTGTGGTCAGATATTTTTGTCTGCGGCTATGGAGCTAATCGAACAACCCTAACCTATACCAATCACGAAGGATATCGCCCCCTTGATTCGGTTCAATCTTTATTTAACCCTACAGCTTCTTTTCAAGATCCAGAAGTTGTTTTACGTCGCCGCACCGATGAAATGCGGAAACAGATTGAACAGCAGCTACTCAAAGTACTCATGCTTGACGATCATGCCGAATATCAATTTCATTACAGCGATCGCGGCATCGAAGTCGATGGACCTTGGGGAAGACAGCCTCTTGCCTCACTCAGCGATGGCTATCGCAGTACTAGTCAATGGCTTCTAGATTTTATTGGCTGGGCAGTTCACGCCAATCGCCTCACAGAAAGCGGCAACATTGGCGGTATTTTGCTCATCGATGAAGTCGAGCAACATTTACATCCTAATTGGCAACGTTATTTAGTCCAACGTTTGCATGAAATATTTCCCAATACGCAAATCATAGCTTCCACACATACACCACTGGCAGCTTCAGGAGTTGCAGATATCGACAGTGGTGTACTTATCAAACTTGATCGTAGTCCTGAAAATGGAGTTCAAGCAAAACTAATAGACAAAAAAGAACTATATGGCAAACGCGCCGATCAAGTTCTGACTTCAGAAGCCTTTGGCTTATTTACAAGTCGCAATCAAGGCAGTTTGACAGATATTGATCGCTACTCCGAACTTCTCGGTCTTACTGAACGGACTGAGGAAGAAGAAAGTGAATTACAGGAATTACGCGGCAAAGTACGAGAGGGGCTACAAGATGGCGAGAATCCTACGGAAAGGTTAATCAGGAGTGAAGTGGAAGCAGCGATTGAAAAGGCAGCAAGTGATATTACGCCCGAATTACTAGAACTCGAAATAACCAAACACCTCCAACAGCTAGCTAATCAGGAGGTTTAGCTGTGAGGAAAATATTCATTCAAGAGCCAGACAGCGAAATCTGGAAAAAATGGATTCGCGATTGTCAAGAAGAAACCCAAAAAGTAATAGGGGCATTTGATAGAGGTGAAAAGCCAATAATCAGCGATCTTTACAAAAGAAAAGCCATTAAGAATACTTATTTTGCTAGCAAAAATGCACCATTTTATGGTCGCTGTGCCTATTGCGAAACTCCTATCGCAGATACTCAAAGCATTGACATCGAACACTTTCGACCAAAAGCAGGTATCAAAGATGAGAATGATAATGTAATGAATCTCAAAGATTTAAGTGGAGTTGAAACCGATATTCCCCATCATGGTTACTATTGGCTAGCCTACGACTGGCGCAATCTACTTCCATCTTGTGAAAAATGTAATCGTCCTAAAAGCACAATTTTCCCAGTGATTGGAAATCACGCTCAATCAGTTGGCGAAGAAGTAAATGAAAGCCCTCTGCTAATCAATCCAATCAGCGATCTAGACGAGGATAACCCAGAAAATCATTTGGCTGTCGATTTTGAAACGGGAATAATGCAGCCAGTAAATGACAGTCCTCGTGGAAGGGCGTGTATCAATCTGTTTAACTTAAATGGACGAGACCAAATACTTAAAGCAAGAAAAACCCAGCAAGAATTTATTCAGTACAGACTGTTAAAATTTAGAGAAATATGTGGAGATATTGCTAATCCAGAAAAACCTCAAAATGTATGTTTTGAAGCAATCGTAAAAAACTGTGATTATTTTATTGATGTCTTCAAAGGTAAAGAAGCCTATACTGCTGCATCTCTCAGCGTATTAAGTAAGTACTCTATTAGCTGGTTTCAAAAACAACGTCAGATATTTCAGGAGCTTCTTTCTAAAATTGAGAGCTAGCGGCGAAATCCTAACCCTTATACTCGAAATAAGCATCAATCACCGAGCGATCGCTTTTCACATTACGCGATCGCCAATCTCGATTTGCGTGGTCAAACAGGTAGCGATCGCATTAGGGCTTTTTTTCAAGTCGATGAAAAGCGGACACTGCGGATTACGGTTGTAAATTTATTAACGAAGCAGAATTTGTTAGACGATATGCCTGAAGCAAAACTAGTATAAATCGATTAAGACTTATGCCAAGACTCTAGTTGATTAAGTTCTTGCGATCGCACTTCAAGCTGAATCGATAGGCGATCGCAAACAATCTCGCATAAGTTAAATATAATCGGGTCAGCAATTTCGTAATATACGCTCACCCCTACAGGCTTACGCAAAACTATCCCTGCTTGCGTCAATATCTTTAAGTGTTTAGACACATTGGCTTGTCCTAGCTCGGTAGCGGTCATAATTTCGGTCACATTTTTAGAGCCAGATTTGAGACAACATAGCACTTGTAGGCGGCTAGTCTCAGACAATACTTTGAAATAGTGGGCAACTTGTTCTAAGGCTTTAGGGGAAACTGCAAGCATTGAAGTAAATAGAAATAATATTTTTATAATTTAATATTACTATATAGTGATATAGTTAGTCAAAAGCTTTGTAATCTTAAATTTTTAGTTTCTGAATTTTATGACTTCACAATTAAATTTACCGCAATCACCAGAAATTGATGCTTTGGCCCTAAGTCAACAGCTAAAATTCCAAGAAGTGATTTTGCTAGATGTGCGTGAATCAGGCGAATATGCTACTGAACATATAGCTGGTTCTATCTGTATGCCTCTATCTGCTTTTGACCCAGATCGCGTTACCCAAATCAGTGATAAACCTCTAGTTGTTTGCTGTCAATCGGGAATGCGCTCTAATCAAGCATTCCAAAAACTTGTAGATAGTGGATTTACCAACGTTGCTCAACTCAAAGGTGGTTTAATTGGTTGGAAAGCTTCAGGATTGAAGACGCAGGGATATCAGAATGCGCCGATTAGTTTGTTTCGACAAGTCCAAATTGTAGCTGGCTCCCTCGTGGCGATCGGCACTGGATTAGGTGTATTTATATCGCCTTGGTTCTTGCTATTGAGTGGATTTGTTGGCTGTGGCTTGGTATTTGCGGGTATTACTAATACCTGTGCGATGGGAATGCTTTTGGCGAAACTTCCATACAATCAAAGGAATTAAACATCATGAAACCTATTCGTATTTTCTACTTCTCAGATATTTTATGTGTGTGGGCTTATATCGCTCAAACACGTTTGGAAGAGCTAAAGACGGCTTTTCCTGACAATATTGAAATCGATTATCACTTTGTCCCCGTATTTGGGAGTGTTCACGAAAAGCTCGAAAAAGGCTGGCGCGATCGCGGTGGATTAGCGGGCTATAGCAATCATGTTAAAGAGATTGCGGCTAAGTATGAGCATATTACTGTGCATCCTGATATTTGGACGCAAGAGATTCCTACTTCTTCAGTCTCAGCACATCTATTTCTCCAAGCTGTGCAATTACTAGAAGTAAAAGGATTAGTTCCGAAATCCGACAAGGTATTAGAAAAGACTGCTTGGGCTTTTCGCGAAGAATTTTTTACTAAACTCACGAACATTAGCGATCGCAAGGCGCAATTTACGATCGCTAAACGCTTAAAGCTACCAATCAATGACATTAAAAGCATGATTGATAGTGGAGAAGCGTATGCTCAGTTAGCGAAAGATGCAGAACTGGTGAAAGAGTATAATGTCACTGTCAGTCCGACCTTGATTTTTAATGAAGGACGACAAAGGCTAAATGGTAATGTGGGCTATCGAGTCATCGAAGCTAATATCCGCGAGTTACTCAATAACCCTGCGGGAGAGAAGTCTTGGTGCTAATTCTTATTGCCAAGATGTGTCTCAATCACTATGCGATCGCATCTGATAATTTCAGATATTGCTTAAATTGAGCAAAATTAAATTGATGTTGCTTCATCTTTATTTGGCATGGTCTCTGGCACAGGATCGTAACCTCCCATATGCCAAGGATGACAAGATGAAATGCGTTTGGTTGCCATCCAGCCACCTTTAACTAGTCCAAATCGCTCGATCGCGATTAGAGCATATTGCGAACAAGTTGGTTGGAATCTGCATCGCGGTGGTAAAAATGGCGAAATGCACAATCGATAAAACTGAATCAATAAAATGACAAGTTTTTTCATAGATTTTTTGGTGATTGCGGTAGGCTATTTGTAAAGATATAAGTAAGCATAATAAAACCAAAATCCAAAAAGCTGTAGCGCACGCGCAGCGTGCGCCACAGCTTTTTGAGTTTTCAAGTTTCTTTTGCCTAGCTACTTACCTATATTTTAACGACTCAATCCTATCTGCTGATGTCATCCCCTAAAACTGTCACGATCGCGGTTATTCAAGCCTCTCTAAATGCTGATACTGCTACTAATGTCGCTAAAATATCAGACTTACTCAGTAAAGCTGCTCATCAAGGAGCGCAGGTAATTTTGCCGCCAGAATTATTTGAAAGTCCCTATTTTTGTCGAGAGGAGCGCGATCGCTTTTTTGATTGGGCGCAACCTGTCGAAAATCATCCCACGATCGCCCATTTTCAAAAGCTTGCTAAGGAGCTTAATGTCGTGATTCCTGTTTCTTTTTTTGAGCGATCGCAACAAGTTTATTACAACAGTTTGGCGATGGTCGATGCTGACGGCTCATTATTGGGAGTTTATCGCAAAAGTCATATTCCCGATGGCCCTGGTTATGAAGAAAAGTTTTATTTTCGCGGCGGCGATACGGGCTTTAAGGTTTGGGATACCGCTTTTGGCAAAATCGGCGTGGGGATTTGCTGGGATCAGTGGTTTCCTGAATGTGCCAGAGCGATGGTACTTATGGGCGCAGAAATTTTGCTCTATCCGACGGCGATCGGTTCTGAGCCTGAAGAGCCAAACCTAAATACTAAAGATCCTTGGCAACGGGCGATGATCGGTCATGCCGTTAGCAATGTCATCCCTGTGGCGGCGGCGAATCGGATCGGTTTAGAGGGAGATCAAACTTTTTATGGTCATTCCTTTATTGCTAACCAACGTGGCGATAAGGTTGCAGAGTTAAACGACACTGAAGAAGGCGTAATCCTCGCTAGTTTCGATCTTGACCAAGTCCGACTTAATCGCGCTTCATTTGGCTTTTTTCGCGATCGCCGTCCCGACTTATATCAGATTTTACTATCTCCATAAAATCTACTCCCTTCCCAATAGAAAAATAGACATCAAAACCCAAGAATTAGCGGCGCTTCGCGCCGCACCGTCTAATCTTTCACTGAGAAGGGAGTAAGACATTTTTTAAAAGTGTTGCGAAGCAACACTTTTAAAAAAATATCTCTCAAAGCCTCACGGTCGATTACACCCAAGACCAACGCCGCTTAGGGACATTGGTCTTGCTAACTTCTGTTTTTGGTGATCGCCTCGGCACTGGCTCAATCACCGTCGTAATATCAGATAGTGCATTTACTCTTAACTCATTGGTAAAAGTATTACATTGATAAACCGTGGCCGTATCGAGATCTAGAGCCGATAACCAGCCACTTTTAGGATGATAACCACCAGTATCAATATCTAGCCAGCCCTTACCCAATACTAGGTTTCCTGGTGTTACCCCTGGGAAAACAAAGGTGATCGTATGTCCTGTGATAATAATTTTATCTTCAAAAAAAGGCTCCGTTGCACTATGAAATTCTTCACGAATCCAGCAGAATTCAGCAACCCCCTGTAATTCGAGCGGCATATTAGGATTTAGTCCAGCATGGACTAGCCATGCATCCCCTAAATCGACATAAAGCGGTAACTGCTCCATCCACTCCAAATGTGCTTGTAGTAGGCTAGATTCTCCATAACTTGCCAAAGTGTTCGTGCCACCATTCAGCAACCAACCTTTCCAAACCAGCGAGCCTTCATCACTACTAAAAGCATCAAGACACATTTGTTCATGATTGCCTTTGAGACAAGTGTGACCATTAGCGATTACCCAGCTCACGACATCAAAGCTACGTGCGCCGCGATCAATTAAATCGCCTAAAAAAAATAATTTATCGTCAGGACTACATTTAATAAAGTCAACTAACTTCATTAAACCGTCATACTGACCATGGATATCGCCAAATACAAATCGAGTCAACTTATATCACTCCACTTCATAAATGGTGAATGCAGAAACATCAAGTGTTTAAAGCTAATAATAGAAGCCAACGAACTATAGGGGGCTAGTGAATTTTTAAGAGTATCACAACTTTTAAAGAGGATATTATTTTATCCAGTGTTTTCATCTTATGACAAATTTTTCTTGCTTTCGTTCCATTTTGGTTCCTGTGACGATCAGCTACTCCCTTATCACCTAAATATTGGCAGCGTGACTCTAAGCGCTGCGCCACCAATACTTGAGTTTTACTATCTATTTTTCAGGAGTATAGCTGTCGTCACTTGCGTTAGGACAAGCCAAAACCCAAAGAGAGTAAGTTGCGACGCTTCGCGCCGCAACGTCTAATCTTTCAATGGGAAGGGAGTATATCCTGTTTGCATTTCTGGTATCTAATTAAAAAACGCTATAGTTCATCGTAATTTTTATGTTTAACGGATTTATTAGCATTGATAAGCCTCCACAAATTACTGCCCATGACTGTGTGAGTAAATTACGAAAATTACTTAAGCAAAAGAAAATTGGTCATGGCGGTACTCTCGATCCGATGGCTACGGGGGTTTTACCGATCGCCGTCGGTAATGCGACAAGACTTTTAAGATTCCTGCCAGAGGGTAAGGCTTACGAAGCCAAAATTCGGTTTGGAATTGTGACGAATACTGATGACATTACGGGTGAGGTAATTAGCGATCGCCCTTGCCCAAATTTAACCCCCGAAGAAATTAAAAATTTACTGCCATTGTTTCAAGGCAAAATTACGCAGCGTCCGCCCGCCTTTAGCGCAATTCAGGTCAATGGTGAACGTCTGTATAATCTGGCGCGGCGCGGTGAAATTGCCGAATCTGATATTCCGATCCGCTCAGTGGAAATTAAGGAAATTAAGGTTTTAAATTGGAGTGATGGAGATTATCCCGAACTTGATGTGGCGATCGCCTGCGGGTCAGGGACATATATTCGCTCAATTGCCAGAGACTTAGGCGAAAAGCTTGGCTGTGGCGCAACTTTATCAGGACTAAGGCGCACTTATAGTAGTGGTTTTGATTTAAGTTCTAGTTTGTCATTTGAGCAAATTGCGGAGCTTGTGCGATCGCACAAATTCACAGTTCTTGCACCCGATCATGGTTTACATTTCTTACCAATGATCACTTTTGACGAGGATGAGACGACAGGTTGGCGGATGGGACGGATAATTGCGATCCCTGATGATTTTGCGACCTTATGCGAAAAAAATATTTATGTGCGTATATGCGATCGCCATCAAAAATTTTTAGGCGTTAGTGAAGTTATTGAAACTGGGCTTCAACCCATTGTCGTTTTGTATCCCATAAATTAAAAAGTAGAGCGCAAAGCGCCCTACTTTTTTCAAAGATAAGGACGCAAAGCGTCCTTTTTTTAAGATTAAATTTTGCTAGTCAATTTAGTTAGCAATTGATTAGAACGCTGCAAGAATCCTTTCATGCTGTCAGCATCAAAGCTCTTTTGCGCCATCAATGCGAGGTCATAGACATGAGTACAAATCAAATTTGCTAAGTCACCCGATTCCGATTTGCCGTCAACCAAAATTTGACTGTTATCGAGATTGATCAGCTTTTCCATCAAAGGATGTGCCGTATTCACAAGCAGCACATGATCTTCAGGGAAACTCACCGTACCTTGTTGCATCAACGCCATCATTTCCTGCATCCGCCGCGCCGATTCAGGCAACAGAATGATCGCGGGTGGCGCAGAAGCTGCATCATCAGACTTAATCGCATCAGTGCGAATTACCAATTTCGGCTTATTTAACGCAGTACGGAAAATATCTTGAAGATGATCGCTCTTGGTTTTATTGGTTACAGGATCGACAATTTCAGTATTCGCTTCCTTATCAACGAGGCGATCGTCGATTTCAGCATCCACACGCGCAAATTTAATGTCGCTAAATTCACGCTCTAGAAAATTGATGAAATGACTATCAATAAACGCATCAAAAGTCAGCACTTCCAAACCTTGGTTCTTGTGCAATTCTACATAAGTGCCTTGGGCGATCGGATCGGAAGTATAGAATACTTGATTTTCATGCTCAGCCTTGTTGCGCTCTAGATAAGCTTGCAATGTCGTATAGTTGCCACTTTCGCTCTTGACTTGATCAGATTCGCCAGTGGTGGAATACACCAAAATCTCTTTGACTTGCTGATAGAATTTGTCGCTGTTCATCGAGCCGAACTTCATGAAGATGCTGATATCTTGCCAACACTTCAGAAATTCTTCGCGGGATTCACTGTAGAGAGATGTCAGGCGATCGCCTACTTTTTTAGCAATAAAATCTTGAATCTTGCGAACTTTGGGATCGCCTTGCAAAAAGCTGCGCGATACATTTAAAGGAATATCGGTACTATCGATCGCCCCACGCAAAGGCATCAAGAACTTCGGAATCACATCATCGCAATTGTCGCTGACAAAAACATGATTGCAGAACAACTTGATCTGTCCACGATTAGGATCGATATCCGCTTTCATTTTGGGAAAATAAAGAATCCCCTTAATCACAAATGGATAATCTGTATTTAGATGAATCCAGAATAAAGGATCATCTTGGTAGGGGTAGAGATATCGATAAAATTCTAGATATTCTTCCTTAGTAACTGACTTAGGAGCCCTGTCCCACAGCGCTGTTTGTTTGTTGATGACTTCATCATTCAACTTGATCGGCACGGGCATGAAGTCGCAATAGTTGCGAATCATCCGCTTAATCGATGCTTCTTCAAGATACTCTTCTGCATCTTCTTGCAAAGTTAAGGTGATGGTTGTGCCAAAATTGGCGCGATCGCTATCATCAATCGTAAAAGTGGTCGAGCCATCACAAGCCCAATGCACCGCTTCAGACCCTTCTTTATAAGAAAGAGTATCAATTTCGACATTACTCGCCACCATAAATGACGAATAAAAACCTAAACCAAAGTTACCAATGATTTGTTGATCGCCAGTGCCACTGTTGGCATATTTCGTGGCAAATTCTTGAGCGCTCGAAAAAGCAACTTGGTTAATATATTTCTTGACTTCATCCGCCGTCATGCCGATGCCCGTATCCGCGATCGCTAAAGTCTTTTTCTCTTTATCAATCGTCACCGTAATTTCTGGCTCTACTGCGCGATCGGTTTCGCCAGCATAAGACACCATCTTCAGTTTGCTAATCGCATCTACCGCATTAGAAATCAGTTCCCGCAAAAAGATATCGCGTTCTGAATACAAGGCTTTCTTGATAATGGGAAAGATATTGTCGGTATGAATGCTGATCGTTCCCTGTTCTTGCATATCGCGCAAAGCTCCTCATTAATTAATGTTACTAAGTATTAACCAAGCCTGATTATACCGAACCAGTAGCAGCACCTAAGCCATCAATATTGTCGCGTTCTCCGTACCTATAGCTAAAAC
>JBBRQX010000029.1:0-12496 GCA_038225745.1 Pseudanabaenales cyanobacterium
CTTTGATGCTGCCTTAGATGACTTGATCGATAAATGTGCGATCGGGCTTCACCCAGATCGTGCTCATATATGTAGTGAGGCTCTTAGCAATGTTTTGGGAATGGTTGTAGATGCGGGCTTCCGTAAATCTTTGCAACAACTTCAAAATCAGTTGCCAAGTTCTCAAGACAGCCAAAAGCGATCGCAGAGATGGTGCCAAGATCATCATCCCGCTTGGGTGGAGCAGTTGAGAAAAACAGTTGCTAAATACCGCAATACTAACCATGTATGGGAATTTACTCCTGAACAACAACAAGTGCTGCAACGCTACTATGCCGCCAATCAGCTTCTAGTTGATTGTTTGAATAGTAATTGCGAAGTCACAGAAGCAATTCGTAAAGAAATTGAATCAACATTGCTATTGCCACAACAGGAATTAAAAAATCGGGAGTGGCTATGATGATTACGGCGCGGAACGCCGTAATCACCTGTTCTTACAGCAGATTGAGAACAAACCAAACCAATATTTATGATAAAAGCCCCGCAAAGCGGAGCTTTTATCATAAATATTGCGGTTCATTTGTTTATAAAGCGTTCCAAATATTTCTCACTTCCTAATTTATCTAGTTGATCTTGCTTTTCCATGACTATATCTGCTAGAGATTGACGATAGGCAATCACTTTTTCTAGGAGTTCAGGATTGTGACTCGCTAAAATTTGCACTGCTAGCAGCCCCGCATTATCCGCATTGCCGATCGCCACAGTCGCAACAGGAATTCCCTTAGGCATTTGCACAATCGAATAGAGCGAATCTACGCCACTAAGTTGACGGGTAGAAACTGGCACACCGATTACAGGCAGGGGCGAAAGCGCCGCCACCATGCCTGGTAGATGAGCAGCGCCACCTGCACCTGCAATAATGACTTTGATGCCGCGAGTATGTGCTATTTTGGCAAATTCCATCATTCTTTCAGGTGTACGGTGAGCAGAAATAATCGCGACTTCGTGGGGAATCTCGAATTGTTGGCAGATAGCGATCGCGCCTTGCATTGTTGGCAAGTCGGAGTCACTACCCATGATGATGCTGACTTGTGGTTGATTTTGCATAGTCTAGATTTTTAGATATATTTTGAGAAGTAATAGTCGGCGCAAAGCGCCGACTATTACTTCCAGACTTATAAATTGCGGTGTTAGGAAACTTATCATAGATTACTGCCTACTCGTTTCATCGATTTGCCACTGTTCAGCAGTTTTATTCCAAACCAAACTCATCCGCAGGGTGTCTGAACTAATCTTTTTTCCTTGTTTGTAATTCACTTCAACCTCCACGATCGCTGAATCATTTTTTAGTTCGACAATACGCGCTTTATTGACTGATACTTGATCAACACTTTTCCACCAATCTGTAAATCCACTAATCCCATTTGCTCCATCACGTTGAAATTTTGGGGTAAGGTTTTGCCATGCTGCTGTGAGTTGTTGAGCGTTGACCAAGCTGTAATAGTCTCTTACAAAATCTTCTGGAGAAGGTTTAGCTTGCTGAGTTGGGGATGGTGTCGGAGTTGGCGATGGGGTTGGGGTCGCAGTTGGGGAAGGGGTCGGAGTTGGTGTTTTTGTTGGAGTCGCGGTTGGCGTGGGAGTTGGTGGCAGATCGCTTCCAGCAAATCTTTGTACTGGATCTTTTGGATTGGGACTAGCAAGGGCGCAATACGCATCATCAGCAAATTGGAGATGGTCTTTGAGTTTAGATTTGCAATCGTTTAAATTTGAGAACTTTCCTGTATAGACCTGCTGCCATTGACTATCACCTAAGTTTGGATAATCGGATATTACAAATATTCCTGCCTCTTTATATCCTAGAGACTTTAGTTTTTCTATCCTGAGATTTGCTTTTTCTGTATCTGCAAAAGCAGAATCTGCTAGAAAATAGAAGGGGTTTTTTGCTACTGGTTTATTAAAGGGCAAGACTTTATTCCACAGTGCAACTATGCCACCATTTTGGGAAATAACTACTGCCAACCCGATCGCTACACCGATCGTACCACCGACAATCAGCGTTGCTAATAACTGACCCAATATCTTTTTATTACGATCTGGCTGTGATTGATAAACATAGGCAGAACTATTGGGAATGGCAGGTGGTGTATATCCTCTTGGAGTCACTGCGATCGTCTGCATATTCGACATGGCTGGAGAAATGGGAACTAATTGTCTAGCAGAATTAGCTTGATTTTGTGATTGGTTAGGTTGCAGTGCTTCTAGCATTTCTTTAGCCGAGCTATAGCGATCGCGTGGATCGAATTGCAAAACCTTCGCAAATATTGCTTTTAAGTCTGTACTAATTCCCATTAGGTGAGGTTGCCAATTAACTTCCCCTGTCTGTGGATCAGTGCCTAGTTCTTGCGGATATTTCCCCGTGAGCGCAAAAATCGCCGTCAGCGCCAGACTATACAGATCGCTAGCAAAAAATGGTCTACCCGCCGCTTGTTCTGATGCCATAAAGCCAGGTGTGCCAATGACGATTGAATGCGCCTGTTGAGAAGAGCTACGGATCGTACTAACATTCAGAGTTTCTTTTACAGCCCCAAAATCAATCAGTACAGGTTCTCCTGCTCGCAAAATAATATTGTCTGGCTTGATATCTCGATGTATGATCCCGCGATCGTGAACATAGATTAGAGTTTGGAGAATGCTGATCATTAATTGTCTGATGGCAGCTTCATTCCATATGCGATCGCGCTCTATTGTTTGAGTTAGGGTTAATCCATCGATCCATTCTTGGACTAAATAAAATAACCCATTTTCCGTAAAATTAGCATAAAGTTTGGGAATATATCGGCTTTCTTCTCCCAATGTTTCTAAGACGGCCGCCTCGCGATGAAACCGTTGTTGCAGTAATTCATACATTTGAGGATTATCAGCAATAGGTTTAAGTTGCTTAATCACACATCGACGGTTTGACGGAACTTTGGTGTCTTCAGCTAAATAGGTTTCCCCAAAGCCGCCACTACCTAAGACGCTAGTGACGCGATAGCGGTTATCTAAAAGGTTTGACAGCATAAGTTTATCGGAAAAATGGGTTTTAAACCCCGTCTTTCTAGGACGGCTTTATATTCTAATTTAACACAACAGATAAAACCTACTTTAAGATGCCAAATTGGTTCTATAAAAATCATCCTTCCAGAGTGGTTTGGCGATCGCATATTCGCATTCTATGATGGCTTACTCATAGTTACACTTCTGTTTCTTTTAATTAGATTATTGAGTAGAACATTTCAAATAGAAAGATAAATACTCCCTTCCCAGTGAAAGATTAGACGTTGCGGCGCAGAGATCCGTACCGCTAATTCTTGGTTTTTATTACGCCTATCTACTTATCTGGAATTTTGTAAAATTTGATTGCGTTCTAATACAACTCACCCACTGTAAAATATCGCTATGCCAAAATATTTAAAGTCAATTTGAAGTCAAAGAGATTATTAAAGGATAAGCACCCTTTAACGAATGGCGATCGCAGATTCGGCTTCTAGAGCTTCCGTCTAGTGCCTTGAATTTAGCAGATGAGCGGCTAACCATTTTCTGTATAGCGGCTTTGAGTTTGCTTACGGCAAATTTAAAATCATTAATGGATTTGAAAACCTCTACAGGAAATAATGAATATGTTTGAGAATCTTTTCACGGCCAATCTTAGTGCTGAGAGCAAAGTCAGCATCCGTCCTCGCAAAGGTGTCATTATTGGCGCTGGGCAAGTGGGAATGGCTTGTGCATATTCCATGATGATTCAGAACTGTTTTGATGAATTAATTATCCAAGATATTCAGACAGAAAAGCTTCAAGGAGAAGTGATGGATCTGACGCACGGGCTTCCTTTTGTCGAGCCTGTTGAGATTAAAGCTGGCACTGTTGCCGATGTCGGACAGAACGCAGACATGGTGATTATTACGGCTGGAGCTAGTCAGAAGATTGGAGAAAGCCGACTGGATCTGGTTTTACGCAACGTTGCTATCTATAAGAGCTTAATTGCTGATGTTGTTAAATACTGCCCCGATGCAATCTTGCTAATCGTGAGCAATCCAGTAGATATCATGACTTATGCGACGCTAAAGCTATCAGGATTTCCTGCGGCTAGAGTGATTGGGACTGGAACGGTACTCGACTCAGCACGCTTTCGGACTCTGCTAGCTCAGGAAATGGGTATCGATGTTCGCAGTGTTCATGCCTACATCATTGGCGAACATGGCGACAGCGAAGTACCTGTTTGGAGCAAGGTGAATATTTCTGGAATGTCTCTTTGCGATCAAGAGAATAATGGATTACAGGAGATATTCGATCGCGTTAAAAATGCTGGCTACGAAATTCTCAAACTCAAAGGATATACTTCCTATGCGATCGGACTTGCCACGACTGAAATTGTCAAAGCAATTCTGCACGGACAGGATCGCATCCTTACAGTTAGCTCTCTAGTGAATGATTTCTACGGTATTAGCGATGTTTGTCTTAGCTTACCATCTGTCGTAAATCAAAAAGGTGTCATCAAAAGAGTCAACATTACACTCAGCGATAAGGAGCAACAACAACTCATTCATTCTGCAAAAGTTCTGCATGATATTTTCGACACGTTGACACTCTAGTTCCAAATCCAAAAAAGCTATGGCTAAATTAATTTTGATACGTCACGGACAAAGTCTTTGGAATGCAGAGAATAAATTTACAGGATGGGTTGATGTTCCCTTAAGTAAAAAAGGTCGAACAGAAGCAGCGATCGCCTCCTCGAAGCTGAAGGATTATCGAGTCAGCGTTTGCTTTACTAGTAAGCTGTTTCGAGCCATAGAGACTGTGAGCATTGTCTTGACAGAAGTAGATGATATCTGCAACGGTAAAATCCCCATTATCAAGCATGAGATAGAAGATAAAGACTGGCATGGTTGGGATAAATATAAAGGCAGTCCAGAAAATGAGCTTCCAGTTTATTCCACAGCTATGCTCGACGAGCGGTATTATGGCGAACTGCAAGGGTTGAGTAAATCTGAGACAGCCACTAAATTCGGTCAAGAGCAGGTTCAACAGTGGCGACGCTCTTACAGCGCTCGTCCACCTGGCGGTGAAAGTTTAGAAGATACGCAGAAGCGGGTTGTTCCTTACTTTGATATTCAGATTCTGCCCTATCTTCAGCAAGGGCAAAATGTCCTAGTTGTTGCCCACGGCAATTCTTTGCGCTCTATTATCATGAAGCTAGAAAATCTTAGTCCAGAAGCAGTAACGAAGTTAGAACTTGCCACAGGAATCCCTACTGTTTACGAAATTGCTTCTTCTGCTCTGGTCACTGATAAAATAATTTTGAATAATTAATTAATGTTATGCAGACAGAAAAGCTGCTTTCACCTCCCAGCCCACTCTCTCGCGGGAGAGTGGAACCCAAAATTTTGTTTCCCTCTCCTGTGGGGGCTGCTAACGTTTACACACAAGGCTTACCTGTCTACGTTTTATGATTTATGATTTAGATCCCCCTCAATCCCCCTTAAAAAGGGGGAAGAAGATATTCTCCCCCCTTTTTAAGGGGGGCTGGGGGGGATCTTTAGAATCTAACAACATAGCTGATAACTTATGTGTACACGGTAGCCTGCGAGAGAGGCGCTAAGGGTGAGGGACTTAAAAACTTCTGCATAAGATGAGTTATTTATTTGTAATCAGTTATGTAATCAATCAATTCATCCATGAAGTCAAACATGGCTGTATCAAGATAGAGATGAACGAGATTTAATAAAGGAGTTTATATGTTCCAAAATTTTGACAGACTGAAACTGGCAGGAATTGTCGGGTTACTTCTGAGTTTTTCTTTTGGATCTTCTGCCCATGCAGAAACCTGCTATCCTCTTAATGTAATCGGAGGTAGTGGTACTGCGGTGACAAAGACGGTTTCCCCTTTTAGCACCTTGGTGACTAATAACAACTGGAATACTGATTTTGCAGTACCCAGTAGTCGCGTTTTCGATAGTTATGAGGCGACCATTGTTCCTGAAAACAATGCTAACTATGATGTCGAATTGAATTTAAAATATAGTGATAACAGTTCTAGCGCGTCTTACAAAAAAGACCGTGTGGAAGTTATGGTCGGCGAGCCGCTAAAACTAATCGGTTCTCCGAGAGCGCAACGTGGTCCATATCAAATCAATGTATTTGTTGGTGGATTAAATGCGATCGGTAATACCTACACTGTGTCAGTTGTAGGTTGTATCTAGAGATAGCCTTAACAAGGGGCTTAAGCCCCTTGTTAAGGCTATTAAAGAATAAAAGAAAATTTTGAAAAATACTGCTCTGCGACACTTACGACACTAAATTTATGCACTATTTGATATTAGCGACAGACTACGATGGAACCTTAGCTACTGGCGGGAAGGTTTCAGATGAGACATTAGAAGCCCTCAAAAGACTCCAAAAAACAGGACGGAAGCTCATTCTCGTGACAGGAAGACAGCTAGACGATCTCTGTCAGGTATTTCCTGAAGTGAATCTATTTGACTGTGTAGTAAGTGAGAATGGAGCCGTATTACACTTCCCCGCAACTTGTGAAGAATTTTTGCTAGGCAGTATTCCCCCTGAAAGCTTCGTGCAGGAATTGCGATCGCGTAATGTACCAATATCAGTTGGGAAAGTCATCGTCGCTGCTTGGGAACCCCACGAAACAGAAATTCTCACTGTAATTCGCGAACTGGGTTTAGATTTACAGGTCATCTTTAATAAAGGTGCGGTGATGGTGCTACCAGCAGGAGTAAACAAAGCTTCTGGACTGCTTGCTGCTCTCAACCGTATGAACTTCTCGGTGCATAATACGGTGGCGATCGGTGATGCTGAGAATGATCTGGCTTTTCTAAAAATAAGTGAGTTTGCTGTAGCCGTAGCTAATGCCCTAGAATCGGTAAAGAGCGAAGTCGATTGGGTGACTCAAGGAAGCCGAGGCGATGGAGTCATTGAATTAATTGATCGCTTATTAACAGAGGATTTACAGGAGTCTTCGCTATTGCCAGAGCGTCATCATATTTTACTGGGTAAACTCAACAAAGATCGTGATGTCTATATCCAACCACTGAATCGCAATATTTTGCTGGCAGGTACTTCTGGTGGTGGCAAATCAACTCTAGCAACGGGACTACTAGAGAGATTTATGGAGAAGGGCTATCAGTTTTGTATCATCGATCCTGAAGGAGATTATCAAAACTCGAATGGCACTGTGGTATTGGGAAATGTGCAGCAAGTCCCTAATCCCACGGAAATCATGGCAATTTTGAGTAAGCCAGACCAAAATCTGGTGGTGAATCTCATGGGCGTAAAGGTAGACGATCGCCCTGCTTTTTTGGCGCAACTACTACCTTCTTTATTAGAAATGCGGGTGCGAACTGGAAGACCACATTGGATTGTGATTGACGAAGTACATCATATGTTTCCTTCGTCATGGAATGCTGCGGTGACGTTGCCTCAGTCTGTCAACGGAATTTTGATGATTACCGTCCATCCCGATCATGTGGCAGCTTCGGCTCTAGCCTTAGTGGATACGGTGATTGCGGTCAAGACACCGATGCAGACAATTACTGATTTTTGTAAAACTGTAGAACATGAACTGCCAACTGAGCCAATACCAGTAGAACTTGCCTCTGGAGAAGGAGTTGTTTGGTATTTAAAAACTGAAGAGCCACCATTTCAATTTGAGGTAATTCCGCCTCGCCAAGAACGACAAAGACATATGCGAACCTACGCTGAAGGGATATTAGGTAACGATCGCTGTTTCTACTTTAGAGGTGAGGATGACAAATTAAATTTAAAAGCTCAGAATCTGACGATGTTTATTCAGTTAGCGGCAGGAATTGATGATTGCACTTGGTTACATCATTTACATCGTCAAGACTATTCGACTTGGCTCCACAATGCGATCAAAGATGAAACCTTAGCGGAAGAGGTAAGCCAAGTTGAAACCACAACAGATATCTCAGCTACTGAAAGTCGCGATCGCATTGCCTCAGCAATTGAGAAACGCTATACCTTACCTGCTTAATCAGCAATAGAAACCCACAAAGCTGTAGCGCACGCTACAGCTTTTTGGGTTTTAGATACATATCCACTAATTATTAAAAGCAAGCCATTGATAGAAGAAACCCTTGATAAGCCTACGCTGAATATCTCTTTAGTAGAACCCAAATTAACGCCAAGAACTTCTATTCGCAATAGCCTGCGCGCGTCAACGATTGATGGCGGACTCGCAGCCGCCTTTAACAGTATTACTGGCGGCGTTTTACTTGATAAGTTCTTGCTCGATCTGGGCGCTAATGCGATCGAAATTGGCGCGATCGCATCTTTGCCAATGATCGCCAACCTCTTGCAACCCCTTGGAGCGTTACTATCCAATCGAGCTAACAGTCGTCACAATTTTGGACTCTGGATATTTTTACCAGCGCGGTTAGCTTGGCTACTGCTGCTTTTAGGGATTATTTTTTATGCTGATCGCCCTAAGCTTCTGGTGTATTTGACCCTCGCTTTAATATCTATCTCCAATATTTTGGGCTCGTTGGGCGGTGCATCGTGGATGAGTTGGCTCGCCGCGCTCGTTCCATCTCAACTACGCGGACGCTATTATAGTGTTCGCCAAATCGTGAGTAATTTAGCGGACTTGATCAGTTTACCTCTAGCGAGTCTAGTGGTGTCGGGATGTAATAATGCGATCGCAGGTTATGGCATCGTTTTGAGTGTTGGCATTGTGGCGGGGCTATTGAGCTTAGGCTGTCAGCAATTTATGAAGGATATCAATCCACAAGACTACCAATCCGCAAATCCATCTTTACTCAAGGATTTATCAGTAACTTTAAGCGATCGCAATTTGAGAATTTTTCTGACTTACGCGGCTATCTGGGGCTTTGCAATTAATCTCAGCACTCCATTTTTTAACCTCTATATGCTCAATAATTTAGGCTTGGATATAACTTGGGTGACTTTGTTTAATACGCTCTACACTGGCGCGAATATGTTGATGTTGCTAGTCTGGGGACATTTAAGCGATCGCCTTGGCAACCGTCCGTTATTGTTGTTTGCAGGAATTGCGATCGCTGTAACACCTCTCTTCTGGCTACTCACCAGTACCGCTCCATTACAAGCACATTTATTTATCTATTTAGCTTTATTCCATATTGTTTGGGGTGGAAGTTGGAGTGCGGTTGATCTTTGCACTAATAATATCCAAATTGGAATTGCACCGATAGAACACCGCGCTACTTTTTTTGCGATCGCGGCGGCGATAACTGGTGTCAGTAGTGCTTTCGGCACAACTGTCGGTGGTTTCCTAGCGCAGTCTGCCCATTATGAAGGAGTATGGGGGGTGTTTTTTCTGTCAGCAGTTGCGCGTGCGATCGCATTAATCCCTCTATTATTTGTGAATGAGAAGAAATAGTTGCAATGCGGTTTCCTAAACCTGATGATAGTGAGATTGATGGAAAATCTCGGTAATTCTGGTAACACCAATTATTGATGTTACGTGAAATATAAACTAATAGTGGAGTTGCAACGCTTCGAGTTGCAACTCCACTATTAGTTTTTAAAGTCTCAACAGCATAAGCCGATGAGAAAATTAGCGAGCAGCAGTCGCTAAGCGCTGATCTTGAATCTGGCTTTTGGTAGTCTTGAATTCCGTTGCCATACGTTTTTGCTGCTCATCGCCAAAGCTCTCTTTGATGCGAGGAAACATTTCTGCTTCTTCCTCTTCCATATGCATATCTACCGCAGTCTCCAAACGAGCTAGTGCAGCTTTGAATTCAACTACGTCCTCACAATTCATCGCCTTAATCTGAGCGAGCATTTGCTTCATCTCAGATTGTTCGTCATATAGTTCTTGAATATCATTGTAGAAAGGACGCACCATAGGATAGAGAACTTGTTCCTCAGCTTCAGAGTGAGCAGACAAGTCTTGGTAAATCTGTCCAAAAAACTCTTGTAGCTGCTGTGGATCTTCAGTAGCGCGGATCTGACCAAACAGAGTGCTTACCTTGGTATGATCTAGACGGATTAAGTCGCAAATACTCATCTCATGATCGCTACGACTGATGATGCCACCAGCTAGCCCACTCAGGGCGGCGATCGTATCTTGTACTCCAGCCCATAGCCCTTGAGCGGCGGGTTTGCCTGTAAGTTCGAGAGTGCTTAGAGATTCCATAATCCCTTTCAGTTGCTCTTCATGGGCGCGATTTTCAAAGTTAACCGCGTTGAGAGGTGCGATCGCAACGGCAATATCTGCACCAACCACTTGCGCCGCCTTGTGGACTAGCACTCCAGACATGGCTTGCGTATGCTTGAGCAGTTCGTGCTTGGAGACCTTCTCAAATAAAGTCAAATCCGTATCTTGCATCATCTTCTCAGCAGCCTCAGCTTCTTTCTGCATCGAAGCGTTGGGTTCGGCTTTAATTCCATACTGAACGATGACAGTATCGATGATACCCAAGTTCTTGCGATCGTCGCGTAGAAAAGATTCAAATCGATTAGAAAGATCGCGATCGGGACAGGCTTCAACCAAAGCTTGTTCGTTGGCAATCAATACATTCTGCAAGAATTTCATCTCAGCTAGTTTGCCAGCGATCGCAGTGCGCTTATTGTCTTCGAGTTGTACAGGCATGTGATTAATACTCTCTAAAATTATAGATATTGGTGATTAGATAGAGGGGTTAAAGCCCCTCCCATTCGGCATAGACCTTAACGCTTTGCATCTGTATCAGCTTTATCCCAAGCGTCTTGCACTGCACGTTTAGCTTTGTCCCAAGGCAGTCCCGCCCGACCATGTTGGGCGCAGTGGGTTTCATAGTCGCGTTTCAATTTGGGTTCGGCTTCATAAAAGTTCTGACCAGTAGCGCGATCGTAACCTTCATAACCAATGCGGTAAGCGGATTGGTAATCATCGTATTGCAAGTTGGGATCGGCATAGGAGCGTGTAGGATAGTTTTCACGCCAATGAGTATCTTCAAAGGTGGGGTTAACGCTTTCAGCCGTAACTTTACCCGCCAATCCACCAATCACTGAGCCAATCACTGCGCCAACGACTCCGCCCACAGGCCCACCAACGGTTGCGCCGATTAAGGTTGCGGCTGTGCCAGCAGCACTAGCTCCTACGCCTGTTCCAACAGGATGCGCTCCTGGTTCGTTGGAGATCGGATCGCGATTGGCATCATTTTTATCGCCATCAGCAATATCTTGATTGCTATCCCTGTCGGTTTCAATAATATTTTTGTTGCTATTCATGTTGATTTTCCTCTAAATTTATTTGGATCGAGATTAGACCAAAATCAAATATTTTCTACCTAGAGATCTGCTTTCGAGAAGTGACAGCTGGATGTTAACTAACTATTGTGAGAAAATGTGTGTATCTAAATGATTAATGTTTTATTTAAAGCTTCGGCTTCACTCAACCATCGGTCTTGCTGGCTTAGCGAAGTTGAAGCCCTCTTCATATCATTTAGGATTGCTATAGTTAGGTGAGATCTAGTCTTGAGGGACACTATCTCTAAACGAATATGAGAATATCTAGGCAGAATCATGATTAGCATTCTATCAAAGAAAGATTTTTCTTGTATGAGTTACTTAGAAAATCAAAAGACTAATTTTTGACTTTTGATAACTTATACAAGATATCAAATCAATTCTTTATAGATATACTTTAACCCTTATTACTAAAGATAGTTGTAACGATTTGAATCGTTATGAAACATTTTATACAATTCATACAGTAGTCAATCATTTATTAATACAAAAGGAGTAAATTCTCCCTTTATATTATTTTTTGCTTAGCCATTTTGCCGCGATCGCACCGATCGCGGCACCGACTAATGGATTGCTGAGAAACTTAGCTAGGGCAGGTTGATCGGCTAGCACTTCATGGAAAATATCAGGATGAGAATGATAGACAAACCCAGCCAATTTACTGACATCTTCCGCATTCATCCGATTGGGATTGTGAGTGGATAGACCCAACTGTTTTTCTAGATCGCGATCGCTAAGTCCGCGCTTCTTTAGATGGCTAAAAAACTCTCTCGCCACATCGTCCCGTTCGTTAGGTTTAATCTTGGCGATCGCCTTTTGCAGTTCTGGCTCCATTTGTGCCGATGAGATGCGATCGGGATTAAAAATATCGCTGAATACGTTGCGTCGTTCTTCTCGCGAAGATCTTTGAGCAAAACTATCAAAGTCTTGATAGTTTTCGTCTGGCAGAGTCTCCTTGTCACCCGCCGCCAAATCTTTCATAATTTGGCTTTTGTAATCATCACTAGTATTTGGCATAGTATTTGGTATATTTCTAGGTTGTTCCTGATTGATCCCAAGCATCCCGAACTGCATGTTTAGCTTGATCCCAAGGCAATTCTGTATAGCCATGTTTGGCGCAGTAAGATTCAGAGTCTTGTTTCAGACTGAGCTCGACTTCTTCAAAGCTCTGATTAGCATAGCGATCGTAGCTCTCATGACCGACTTCATAAGCGGCTTCATAATCTTCAAA
>JBBRQX010000030.1:0-12292 GCA_038225745.1 Pseudanabaenales cyanobacterium
GATCACGCCATCTTTGGTAATGCGGCGATCGCTTAAATTTAGTAATCGTTCTTTATAAATAGGCGATAGCGAAGATGCATTAATATCAAAACGTAAATGAATCGCCGTCGAGACTTTATTCACATTTTGCCCTCCTGCGCCCTGCGATCGGATCGCCGTAATATCAATTTCATCAAGGGAGATCGATGAATATTTTGTAATTTGAAGCATGGAATTATCTAGAGCGAGTCAATCTGTCTATGTTGTTTATTTTACAGCTAAACCCCAAAAGGAGTGCGGACGCAAAGCGTTTACTCTCCTTTTAGGGTTTTAGCAAAATAATGATTCTTCGCGATCGCGGTTATCAATTTGCTCAATTGATGTGCCGTAGGCACTCTGAATATTGGCAGGAGTCAATACTTGGCGCGGCGTACCACTGGCGACCAAATGGCGATTTAGCAGTAATAACTGATCATAGCGATCAAGGCTATCGCCCCATTCATGACAACTAATTAGTAAAGTTTTACCTTCTTGTCTTAGCTCATTATAAATATTCCACATTAACGCCTCAGTCTTTTTGTCAACTGCGGACAATGGCTCATCTAGCAACAAAATGTCCGCTTGTTGCGCCAAGGCTCTCGCCAAGAACACACGCTGCTGCTGTCCACCCGAAAGCTGCTTAATCGGGCGATCGCGTAATTCGTAAAGTTCAACGCGCTCTAATACTTCACGCACAATTTCTTTTGACTGGCGGCTAATCTGTCCAAACCAACCACTGTGTAAAGTGCGCGACATCATCACCACATTCCAGACGGTCACAGGATAGTCCCAATCAATCTGCGATCGCTGTGGGAGATAGGCGACTTTTTGACGTTGTTGCTTGAGTGGTTTTCTGTTATAAAAAACTTGACCTGTTTGAGCAGGAATCAGATCGAGCATTGCTTTGAGCAAAGTGCTTTTGCCTGCGCCATTAGCCCCAATTAGGCCAACTAATGAGCCAGATTTGATGCTAAAAGAAATATCCGAGAGCGCGGCGACCTCGCGATATCTAACTGATAAGTTTTGCACTTCAAGCTTTTGTGCTTCAAGCATAAATGCTCAAAAAATGATAATCGTTTTCAAAATTATACTCGTAAATTTAGTAGTTGAGAATTATTTTTTCTTTTTTGGCGATCTATCTTTGGCGAAATGCGATCGCACTTACATTCGATAAGCAATAAAAACCAAAACCCAAAAAGCTGTGGCGCACGCGCAGCGTGCGCCACAGCTTTTTGGGTTTTAAGCATTCCAAAAAAATGATACGATATTTTTATAAGATGAACATTCTTTCAAGTAATAAAAAGTTATGGTAGCCATCACAGATACGCGATCGCAGCCAGAAATTATTTACCCCAGTTCAGACGGAGAACCCTTCGCAGAAACACAGGAACATAGCTTAGCGATCTTAATCGCTTTCAGTATCTTGAGACAATATTTCCAAGATCAGCAAGCTGTTGTCTTCGCTAATCAATTCTTTTATTACATTGAGAAAAAGCCAAGGGCAAGGGTTGCTCCCGATGTGATGGTGGTGTTTGATATTCCTGTGAAACTTTATAGCAACTATAAACTATGGGAAGGTCAACAGACTCCTGCGATCATCTTTGAGATCACTTCCGCAGGCACTAAAGAAAATGATTGGAACTTTAAAAAACTGCTGTACGAGCAGTTGGGAATTCATGAATACTGGCTATTCGATCCTTATGGTGAATGGGTTCCTGAACAATTGCAAGGTTATCGGCTGAATGAAGATGGTCAATACAAGCTGATTACAGATAGTTGCAGCGAAGTATTGCAGTTACGACTGCAAGTAGAGGATTATTTAATCGGCTTTTATCGGTTGGATAATAATGAAAAACTACTTACTCCTGATGAATTATTTGTAGCTTCGCAAGAAGCTAGTCAGAGGGCTGAAGAAGCTAGTCAAAGGGCGCAATTTGAAAAAAATAGAGGCGATCGCCTTGCGGAAAAATTACGTGCTTTGGGTGTCGATCCAGATAGTGATGATCTGTAGGGATTTTGTATTTGCACTTTCTGCGATCGGTAATGAATTGTAAATAAATTCGCTAAACTTAAATTAGTCTACTCAAGACATAAGGTAAAGAAAAGATGGTTGCAACGATTGCAAAACCGATGAGTTTAGAAGCATTTCTAAAAATGCCTGAGACTAAACCTGCCTCGGAATTTATTAATGGAGCAATCAAACAGAAACCAATGCCACAGGGTAAACATAGCTTGTTACAAGGCACACTCTGCCAAGCAATTAATCAGGTCGTTCAATCACAAAAGATTGCTTATGCTTTTCCCGAACTACGTTGCACTTTTGGCGGCGCGTCAATTGTTCCTGATATTGCCGTACTTCGTTGGGAGCGTATTCCTCGTGATGAGGATGGGCAAGTAGCTAATAGATTTTTGACCTATCCTGATTGGACTATTGAGATTCTATCGCCCCACCAAGGAACAGAGAATGTGTTGGAGAATATATTGCATTGTATTGAGCATGGTACTGAACTCGGCTGGCTAGTTGTACCTGAGAAGAAACATATCTTTGTAATTAATAGCGATCGCCGTATTCAGATTGTAAGGGGAGAGAATATCTTACCGATGCTAAATGCGGTCGATTTAGAGTTGACAGCTAATCAAGTTTTTGAATGGCTTACTATTGAGCTTTAAAAAGATAGGGGCTTCGGCTATGCGCCGAAGCCCCTATCTTTATTTTTAGAAATTTTTATTCAGCGTCTCTAGTCGCTTTGACAGCGTAATAACCGAGCAAAGTGGCTACAGTGAAGCCAGTGAAGAAAAGTGCAAACAAAACACTGATGCCGCCAGTGATGCCAACTTGAGCAAGAATACCTTTGCCAGTCAAGACTTCATTTGCGAAGCCAGCGACTAAGCCAATCATTGCCATGCGTCCGTTCCAAGTTTCGGCAAAGTTACTGAAGCCAAATACGCCTGCCCCTGTAGGATTTACATTAAGACCAACGGTTTTTCCTTTACTGGGAATATTGCTGTCGCTTGGTTGAGGTTTTGTTGATACCATGATTGATTGCTTTCCTACAGAAACTTTATATCAGTCGACTAAGCTTTACATTTAATGCAAACAAATGTAAATCTGTCATCAGAAATATGCCCTATTGCCTTAACCCTAACTGTCAGAAACCAAACAATCCCGATAGGACAAGATTTTGCATGAATTGCGGCAAAAATTTGCAGCTTAAGGGTTTGTATGAAGCGATCGCCTTAATTGGACAGGGAGGCATGGGGCGCACTTTTCGGGCAAAAGATTTAGGGCGATTGGGACAACCCTGCGCGATCAAGCAATTTTTGCCACAGTTTTCAGGCTCTGATTTAATGCAAAAGGCGATCGCCTTATTTGAAAGCGAAGCCGCCCAACTTAAAGCATTAGGTTCTCATCCACAGATTCCTGAATTGATCGCCTATTTTGAAGAAGATGGATGTTTGTATTTAGTACAGGAGCTAATCGAAGGTGAAAATCTTGATGTGGAGTTACAGCGTAATGGCATATTTAATGAAACGCAAATCTATCAATTACTAGAAAATATTCTACCCGTTCTCCAATTCATCCACGATCGCCAAGTGATCCATCGCGACATCAAGCCCGAAAATATTATCCGCCGTTCTTCAAATTCTTCTCTTACTCCCCTCTCCCACCTTGGGAGAGGGGCTGGGGGTGAGGGAAATCTTGTTCTCGTCGATTTTGGCGCAGCCAAATCTTTTACAACCAATACTGCCAATCGCACAGGCACATTAATCGGTAGTGCTGAATATATCGCGCCCGAACAGGCAAGGGGAAAGGCTGTCCCTCAGAGCGATCTTTATAGTTTGGGCGTAACTTGCATTTTTTTATTAACAGGAATTTCGCCCTTTGATTTATACGATGACGATAGCGATCGCTGGATTTGGCGAGAGAAGTTGCAAACTTCTATTTCTGATCATTTAGCTATGATTCTTAATCGACTTTTAGAAAGAGCGATCACTAATCGTTATCGTTCTGCTAATGAAGTCTTGCATGATTTACAGACTTTAACGATAAGCTCAAATATTAATTCTAGTCCTCAGATAGAAAAATTAATGGAAGTGCTAAATTTGGGGCAGTGGCAAGAAGGCGATCGCTTAACTAATCAAATTATTTTAGAACTTGCCAATAAAAATAGAATTGCTCAGTTAACTGCCGATGATATTGATCGCATTTCTTGCGATGTTTGGCAAGCGATCGATCAAGTATGGGCGCAAGCTACAAATAATCGCTTCGGTTGGAGCGCTCAGCAGAAAATCTGGAAAAATCTGGGCGGTAGATTGATTTATGAAGAGGATAATTATTGGGAATTTGCCAAAATCTATGAAAAGTTTGCCGATCGCGTCGGATGGCGCAAACCACGCTGGTTAAATCTAGGATTTTCGCCAAAAATATGGCGGAAATATGAGAATTTGACCTTTGCGATCGCTGCGCCGCGTGGACATTTACCAAGCTTGTTATTTTGGGAAGGATTTAACTTAGTCGATCCTGTTTTCTACCGCTTAGAAATTTGTCGTCAGAAATAGTGACTATGATCATCCAAGAATTGATAGTGTGACGCGGAGCGCCGCACTATCAATTCTTGGATGATCTGTAAAAAACTTGCTAACCAAGCGAAATATCTGCCAATATAGGTTACATATTTCGTTTGCCTAGTAAGGGAAGACCCGCGTGACTGTTGCTGCTTCTGTTTCTTCACCTGATGTCAAGATCCCCACCGATTCGGGAATCTATATCACGATTCATGGTCACTTTTATCAGCCTCCGCGTGAAAACCCTTACCTAAACGCGATCGAGCGCCAAGAAAGCGCTGCGCCTTTTCATGACTGGAATGCGCGAATTCACCATGAATGCTACCGCCCCAACGCATTTTCGCGGATCGAGCGTCATGACGGCAAAATCGTTAAGATCGTGAATAACTACGAGTACATGAGTTTTAACATGGGGCCAACGCTGCTCTCATGGATGGAATATCACGATCGCGATACCTATCAAGCAATTTTAGATGCCGATAAACGCAGCGCCGATCGCCTTAATGGTCATGGCAATGCGATCGCGCAAGTGTATAACCACATCATCATGCCCTTGGCGAATTGGCGCGACAAATTGACGCAAATTCGCTGGGGCAGAGAAGATTTTAAGTCAAGATTTGGGCGCGAACCTGAAGGCATGTGGCTTGCCGAGACGGCTGTTGACTATGAAACCCTTGAGGCTTTGGCATTGGAGGGGATCAAGTTTATTGTGCTTGCCCCATCACAGGCGCAACGCTGTCGCCCCATGCCCACTAAGGACAATGACAACCCTGCGTGGCAAGAAGTTGGCGAAGCACAGATCGATCCTACCCGTCCCTATCGTTGCTATTTACGTCGCCATAGCAATACTAAAAGCAACGTGTCAGAACTCGGACAGTTCCATTTGCCTGCGGATACTGATGCTTATATTGATGTATTTTTCTACGATGGCCCCATTTCCCGCGATATGGGATTCGGCGACCTTTTAGGTAGTTCTCATGATTTTTCTAAGCGTCTTAATCAAGCCGTCCGTAACGATCATCGTCAACACCAGATGATTTCCGTAGCGACTGATGGCGAAACCTTCGGGCATCACAAGCACTTTACCGAAAAAACTCTTTCCTATGCTTTTGTCGAAGAATTTCCCAAACGCGGCTGGACTGTAACCAATTACGCTCATTATTTGAGTTTATTCCCACCATCATGGGAAGCGGAATTAAAATCCGTGACTGCATGGAGTTGCGCTCATGGGGTTGATCGCTGGCAAGGTGGTTGCGCCTGTGGCGGTGAAGGTTCGGGCTATCAACTGCTATGGCGGCGACCATTGCGCGATAGTCTCAACTGGTTGCGCGATCGCCTTGCCACGGTATATGTCGATATTGGGCGCAAATATTTTAACGATCCTTGGGAAGCTCGCGATCGCTATATTGACGTATTGGAATATTCTTTGCGCGATGGCATTGCGGAATATTCACCAGTTTTAGAAGAATTTTTTAAGCAGCAATGTGGCAATAAGGTATCCACATCGGCACAAAGGGTTGATGCTCTGCGGCTGTTGGA
This sequence comes from Pseudanabaenales cyanobacterium, assembly GCA_038225745.1. Lineage (GTDB taxonomy): Bacteria > Cyanobacteriota > Cyanobacteriia > Pseudanabaenales > Pseudanabaenaceae > Pseudanabaena. The sequence continues at coordinate 6,124 of JBBRQX010000030.1, forward strand.
AATGCAGCGCCATGCCTTATTGATGTTTACCAGTTGTGGCTGGTTCTTTGAAGAATTATCGCGACCTGAAACTGTGCAGATTTTGCGCTATGCCGCCAGAGCAATCGAGCTAACGGCGGATGTGGCGGGAGTGCTGCTAGAAGATGAATTTATCAAACGGATGGAAACCGCTCCGAGCAACCTTGCTGAATTTAAAGATGGCAAAGGTGTCTACCGTAAGCAGGTAGTCACCAATCGCATTAGCCTTGGGCAGGTTGCCGCCCAATATGCCCTCAGTTCTACTTTAGGAAATTATGCGCGATCGCAACAAATCTATTGCTACACCATCCAACAACAGGATTATCAACTGCAACGGATTGGTTCGATGGCTTTAGCGATCGGGCAAATTAATTTAACTTCGGGGATCACCCAAGAGTCAGTCAATTATATTTTTGCAGTGCTACACCTTGGCGGCGATGACTTCCATTGCTGCATCCAACCCTTCACTGGGCGGCGCGAATATGAGGAAATTAAGGCAACTTTGTTTAAGGTTCTCAAACACGCAAACACTGCTGCGGTAATTCTATCGATGGCAAGCAATTTTAGTGGTGAACAGTTCAATCTGCATCATCTCTTTGCCGAAGAGCGTCATCGGATTTTGCGAATGCTGGCTGATGAGACATTGACTAGACTCGATCAATTATACGAACAAGTCTATCGTGATAATTATGGGATTTTAATTTCGTTCCGTCGTGACGATCTGCCAGTGCCGCGCGAACTACAAGTTGCCGCAGATATTGTTTTAAATAATCGTCTTACCGAAGAACTCAAGCGCTTAGAAACTGGCGAATCACTCCCGAATGTGGGACTAGATGCTGTGGCGATCGAGGCGCTCAATTTGGGCTGTAAATTTACTCACGAGGAAGATGCCAAAATTCTCGAAACTTATATCTTGAATCAGATTCAACAGCTTGCTCAACTTCAAGATCTCAACGAAAAGTCGCTATTTAACTATCTCAATCAAATTGAGCAGTCTTTAGCAATCAGCGATCGCCTGAACTTGAAACTCGATCTAAATCTCTCACAGGAGGCTTTCCTAAACTATTTGTTTAAGCGGATCGCCCCTCAATGTGTACTTGCTAGACAGATTCTCGATTTAGAAACCGTCGAAAAACAACCAATTCATATTCAGGTAAATCTCTGTGAAAGTATTTCTAATTTGGAGCTACATCAGTTAATCGATACAGCCAGTAAGTTAGGCATTGCCACAGAAGCTTGGCTTCACGACTAATGAGTATGTGATGACGCGCTGAGCGCAACGTCTAATTTTTTACTGGGAAGGGAGTATCATCGCCGACTTTATTGGTGGAAATGATATGAATATCCACATTTTTGAGCGATCGCAAAATTCTTTGAGTGAGCGATCCCTTAAGGAAAACCTGCCAACGCGACTTCTGGCTTTCACCCATAACAATTTGCGTAATGCGATATTCTTTGGCTGTCTCCACGATCGCCTTTAAAGCCTGACTGTCTCTTACTCGAATAAAAGTACCTTCAAACTCTTTGCACAAACGCTCACAGGTTTCAATATGTAAGCTTTCGGCTTTAGTTAAAAAGCGATCGGGATCGTCAGCAAATAAGACATAGAGTTGAGCGTGCATGTATCCTGCGATTCTTGCGCCGCGACGTAACAATTGCAGCGAATTGGGATATGTAGAGACGCAGACTAAAACTCGCTCGTGAATATTACAAATGAGATTGGTTGAAGAACCAGATTGATCATGTTCTGTAAGATCATCTTCAATATTGTCGGCAATTTCTCGTAGTGCTAATTCACGCAAAGCGATCAGATGGCGGCGCTGAAAAAAATTATTTAGAGATTGATCGATTTTTTCAGGGGCGTAGATCTTACCATCGCGCAGCCTTTCCTGAAGGGTTTCAGGCGTGACATCAACAACAATAACCTCATCGGCAGCTTCTAAAATGCGATCAGGAATTCTTTCTCTTACGATCACTCCTGTAATCTTGGCAACTGTATCATTGAGACTTTCGATATGTTGAATATTCACAGTTGAGTAGACATCAATTCCCGCTTCGAGTAGAATTTCTACATCCTGATAACGCTTCTCGCGTTCAGCATTAGGGACATTAGTATGTGCTAATTCGTCTACTAGTGCTAACTGAGGCTGACGCTTGAGAATAGCATCAGTATCCATTTCTGTTAACGTTACCGATTCCCAAGAAATCTGTTGGCGGGGAATTAGTTCTAACCCGATCGCTTTTGCCTTAGTCTCAGCACGATTATGAGTTTCCAGCAAGCCAATTACAACATCAATTCCTTCAGAACGCAATGTATGTCCTTCTTCTAGCATCCGATAGGTTTTACCCACACCAGGACTCATGCCGATAAATATTTTGTGTTTGCCACGACGACGGTTTTTAATCATAGTACATCTAGCGCTAAGTTTAATTTCAAAACATTTACGCCATCTTCACCAAAGATTCCTAGAAAACGCCCGTCAGTATTTTTTTGAATCAGACTTTCTAATTGACTTGGTGACAGATTGCGGGTTTTAGCAACTCTGGCGATTTGAGACTTAGCCGATTTGGGCGTGATATGCGGATCGAGTCCAGAACCAGAGGTATAGACCAGATCGGCAGTGGGCATAATTCCTGCTTGCTTGAGTTGATTAATCGCGCTATCAGGATTGTTAGAAATCCGTTTTAAAAGATCGGGATTGCTTGGTGCGAGATTGCTTGCGCCTGAAACACCTGTTTTGAGGATGTTAGCATCATCTTTTTTAGGATCGGCAGTGCTGTAGTTGGTAGTGCTAGGGCGACTGTTGAAGTAGCGATCGCTTGTAAATGGTTGACCAATCAGAGCCGAACCGACAATTTGCCCTTGAGGATTGCGAATTAGGCTTCCATTAGCTTGATTTGATAAAAATGGTAATTGCGCGATCGCCAGCACACTGAAAGGATAAATCACGGCAACGAGAAGCCAGAGAACAAGAGTGACGCGAATAGCTTTAATAATTTCATTCATAGGTTTAGTACAGCTTAAAATTTTTCAGGTTGGAACATGACCGCAAATAGATAGATTGAGAAAACGGCAGTTGCGATCCCTAAAAGTCCTAGGGCATAGGCTTGATAACGGCTAAAACTTTCAGCATTAGCGGCATAGACCGCAGGGGCGACAATTAGGTTTAGACAGAGTGCAAGGAATAGATATTTGGGATATTGCTTTTTAGTTGCAAGTTGCCATAAATCTTGAAGATCGGCGATCGGGAGGTTAGTGGGAAGAATCTTTTTCATGGTTGTTTAGGAGATAAAAAGAGTCAGAATCACGGATTAAATGGATTAAAGGATTGCGCGGATTTTTGGATGGATTGGATATGATAAGAAATCTGTGAAATCCAATAATCCGTTTAATCCGTGTTCAAATAATCGGTAATAGAATGTCGATACATTTGATGGCAATAAATGGAGCAATTACGCCGCCTAGACCGTAAAGCAAAATATTGCGCTGCAATAGTTGATCGGCAGTAAGAGGACGAAATTTCACTCCTTTTAAAGCGAGGGGAATTAGGGCGGGAATAATTAAGGCATTGTAGATTAGGGCAGAGAGAATGGCTGATTGGGGGCTTTTGAGACCCATGACATTCAAAGCGCCAATCCCTGAAGCTGCAAAAATAGTGGGGATGATCGCGAAATATTTAGCAATGTCATTGGCGATCGAGAAGGTTGTCAATGCGCCACGAGTAATCAGCAACTGTTTACCGATCGCGACTAGATCGATTAACTTCGTGGGGTCGCTATCCAAATCCACCATATTCGCGGCTTCTTTGGCAGCTTGTGTCCCCGAATTCATCGCAACACCGACATTTGCTTGCGCTAGGGCTGGCGCGTCATTTGTGCCATCACCCGTCATCGCAACTAGCTTGCCTTGAGACTGTTCGCGGCGGATTACTTCGATCTTATCTTCGGGGGTTGCCTCAGCGATGAAGTCATCAACTCCTGCTTCTTCAGCAATTACGGAAGCAGTAATTTGATTGTCACCTGTCAGCATAATTGTGCGAACGCCCATTCGCCGTAGTTGATCGAATCTTTCGCGTAGCCCAGATTTGACGATATCTTTAAGGTATATTACACCGTACAGATCGCCACCTTGACATATACCCAAGGGAGTGCCGCCAAGTCTGGAAACCTTCTCGTATGCGGTTTCAAATTCTGGCGGGACTTCACCCGATCGCGATCGCACAAATCCTCTAATCGCATCTACTGCACCTTTACGAACTTCGATATTATCGGGCAAATCAGTTCCACTCATTCTTGTCCGTGCCGAGAAATCAAGCCCTTTAGCTTGGTCGCGATCAAAGTTCACGATCGCCCCTAATTTTTCGGCTAGTAGCACTATCGATTTGCCTTCAGGCGTTTCATCAAAGATGCTTGCTGAGAGCGCAATATTAGCAACTTCTGCGAGAGAATGTCCGTTGACTGGAATAAATTCATCAGCGAGGCGGTTGCCAAGGGTAATTGTGCCAGTCTTATCAAGTACCAAGGTGTTGATATCGCCGCAAGCTTCGACTGCCCGACCTGATGTGGCAATCACATTAAACTGCGCGACGCGATCCATACCTGCAATGCCGATTGCACTCAGCAATCCCCCAATCGTGGTAGGAATCAGGGCAACTAGGAGAGAAATTAAAATCGCGATCGTCGTTGGCGTATTCACATAATTAGCGATCGGCGTGATAGTGGCGACTACGATCAGAAATACCTGTGTAAGCACGGTCAGCAATACCGTCAGAGCGATCTCGTTAGGAGTTTTCGTGCGCTCTGCACCTTCGACAAGAGCGATCATGCGATCAATAAATCCTTGTCCAGGGTCAGCCATAATCTTGATCGTCAATTCATCAGAAACCACACGAGTGCCACCTGTGACTGAACTGGCAATATCTGTGCCAGGTTGTTTGAGAACTGGCGCAGATTCGCCTGTAATCGCGGACTCATCAACTGAGGCTAAACCTCCAATGACTTCACCATCAGCAGGAATCATTTCGCCAATCTTGACTTTGACCAAATCACCACGGCGCAATTCTGTAGAACTGATTTGCTGAATAGAACCATCAGGCAATACTTTGCTGGCGATCGTATCTGATCGCGTTGTGCGTAATGAGTCAGCCTGTGCTTTACCGCGCCCCTCAGCGATCGCCTCAGCAAAATTGGCAAATAATACTGTAAAAAACAGAATCACTGTAATTAAGCCATTCAGAACCCGTTGTTGATTGGGATCGTATGGGACAGTTCCAAATAAATTAGGATCGATGGTGACGAGCAGAGTAACTAGCGTTCCAACCCAAACCATAAACATGACAGGGTTGCGAACAGCAATACGCGGATTGAGTTTATAGAAGGCATCACGAATGGCGCGGGAGTAGAGTCCTGCCGTTGATGCTTTAGGCGTATGTCTGCGCGACTCGCGAGTGCTGCCAATCTCTTGTTTTTTGGGAGATGCTGAATTATTATTTGAATTATTATCCATGGATTTTAGCCGCCTTTAGCGATTAGAAAAGCTTCAGCAACAGAGCCGAGAGCTAGTACAGGAAAGAATGTTAATGCGCCCATAATCAAAATCACGCCTACGGTAACACCAGTGAAGAGAACCGTATCAGTTCGTAATGTGCCTGTAGTCATGGCAACAGGCTGCTTGCGAGACATTCCATCAGCTAATAAAAGCAGGGCGATAATCGGCACATAGCGACCACCTAATAAACTAACGGAAGTACTGAGGTTCCACCAGAGCGTATTATCACCTAACCCTTCAAAACCAGAGCCATTATTCGCGGCTGCCGATGCATATTCATAGACGACTTGCGACAATCCATGAAATCCCGAATTGCTAATTCCTGCTAACTGATCGGGAAAAGCTAAGGCGATCGCGCTGGGAATCAAAATAAAAATAGGATGAATTAACAGAATCAGGAAGCTGGTTAAAACGACTTCATTTTGCTCAATCTTGCGTCCCAAAAATTCGGGAGTTCTGCCAACCATTAAGCCAGTCACGAATACTGCCAGAATCGAATAGGCAAACAAGTAAGCAGTTCCTGTTCCCTGTCCACCCCAAATGATTTGCAGAAACAGATTAGACAAAGTGACAAAGCCGCCGCTTGGCATGAGGGAATCATGC